>NZ_JBAKHW010000008.1:0-268302 GCF_036906815.1 Micromonospora sp. CPCC 205539
GGGGCGGGACGGCAGGGGCGGGCGGAGGCAAGGGCGGCGGGGGCGGGGGCGGGGGCCGCGGGGCAGGGCGGGAGGCGGGGCGGCGTTTAGGTGAGCACGAAGCGGGGTTCGCCGTCCGGGGGCAGGTCCAGGCGCGGGGTGATCGGGGTGGCGGCGTCCCGGTCGGCTGCGGCCCGCGCCACGCCGGCCAGGTCGCCGGCCGCCGCCACCTGGGCCAGGGCGACCAGGGTCGGCGGCAGCATCCGCAGCTCGCCCGCCTCGGCCCGGGCCAGCGCGTCCGCCGGGCGGATCCACATGGTGTGGTCGGCCTCGCCGGAGACGTCCCGGGTCCGCTGGCCCGCCGGCAGCAGGGCGACGAAGAAGTACGTGTCGAAGCGGCGCGGCTCGAACTCCGGGGTGATCCACCGGCTCCATGGCAGCAGCAGGTCCGATCGCAGCGTCAACCGCCGGTCGGCGAGCAGCGCCGCGAAGCCCACTCGACGCCCCTCCAGGTCCTGCCGGGCCGCCTCCCAGTCGTCACCGCTGACGTCGCCCACCACGGTCGCCGGGTCCGGGCCGGCCAGCAGCACGCCGGCCTCCTCGAAGACCTCCCGGGCGGCGGCGCAGACCACCGCCTGGGCGGCAGCCGGGCCCACGCCGAGTCGCCCAGCCCAGTCGCTCGGTGGCGGGCCGGCCCACTGGAGGTGGGCAGCCGAGTCGGAGGGATCCACCCCGCCGCCGGGGAAGGCGTACATCCCGCCGAAGGTCATCGCGGCGACCCGGCGGATGACGTACACCTCGAAGTCGACGCCCGCAGGGCGGAGCAGCAGCACGGTGGCCGCGACCCGGGGCACCGCCGGGACGCCACCCTCGGCCTGGAACCGCCGGGCGTGCTCGACCAGGGCGGCCGGGGCGGCGAAGCCGTCACTGTCGATCGTCATGACGCGAGCCTAGTTCCCGAAGGCGCGGGCCGAGCTTCGTGATCGACTCGACATCGGCGATGTCGGGGCATCCGGCGCGGGGAATACCGCGACATCGCCGACCTCGTGTTGATCACGCGGGCCACAGCACGCGGCCAGCGGGCCACACCACGCGGCCAGCGGGCCACACCACGCGGCCGGCGGGCCACAGCACGCGGCCGGCGGGCCACAGCACGCGGCCGGCGGGGCCGGCGGGCCGCAGCACGCGGCCGTCGGGCCGGCGGGTAGGTAATTCACCTCGCTCGGCTAGCGTGCCGACCATGACTCGTTGGGGCATCCTGGCCACCGGCCACATCGCCAGCCGTTTCGCCGAAGACCTCCGGCTGGTGCCGGACGCCGAGCTGGTCGCGGTCGGCTCCCGCTCGGTCGAGAGCGCGCGGCGCTTCGCCGAGACGTACGGGGCGGAGCGCGCGTACGGCTCGTGGGTGGAGCTGGCCGCCGATCCCGAGGTCGACGCGATCTACGTGGCCACGCCGCACGCCGCGCACCACGAGGCGGCGATGACCTGTCTGACCGCCGGGCGGGCGGTGCTGCTGGAGAAGCCGTTCACCCTCGACCTGGCCACCAGCACCGAGTTGGTGGACACTGCCCGCGCCGCCGGGGTCTTCCTGATGGAGGCCATGTGGATGCGGACCAACCCGACGATCCTGCGGGTAGTCGAGCTGATCGCGGACGGGGCGATCGGCACCGTGAGCGGCGTACGCGCGGATTTCGGGGTTGCCGGGCCGTTCCCGCCGGAGCACCGGATGCGCGCCGCGGCGCTGGGTGGGGGCGCTCTGCTCGACCTGGGGGTCTACCCGATCAGCCTGGCCCACCTGCTGCTCGGCGTTCCGCAGCACATCCGGTCCTGGGCGCAGCTCGGCCCGGAGGGGACGGACGAGAACACCGGCATCCTGTTCGGCTACGACAGCGGCGCGCTGGCCACCCTGAGCTGCGGCATCCTCGGGTCGAGCAACGTCTCCGCCTCGATCACCGGCAGCACGGGCCGGATCGACCTGCCGGAGCCGTTCTTCCGGCCCGGGTCGCTGACCCTGCATCGAGACGGCGCCGAGCCGGAGACGATCGATGGTGAGGGAGCCGGCAACGGCTACCAGTACGAGGCGATCGAGGTGCAGCGCTGCCTGGCCGCCGGTCTGACCGAGAGCCCACTGGTGTCGCACGCCACCACGCTCGAGGTGATGGCGCTGCTGGACGCGGTACGCGAGCAGATCGGCGTCCGGTACGAGTGAGACGAACGAACGGCCCCGGCCGCCGCAGACATGCGGTGGCCGGGGCCGTCGACGTGCTGGGTGCGGTCAGCCGAAGAGCGGGCGCACCAGCAGGTAGGCGATGCAGGCGATCAGCGCGGCGGCCGGGAACGTGATGATCCAGGCCAGCACGATGTTGCCGGCGACGTTCCAGCGCACGGCGGAGAGCCGCTTGGTCGCGCCCACGCCCATGATCGCCGAGGTGATCGTGTGGGTGGTGGAGATCGGCGCCTTGAGCACCAGGGCGTTGAAGTAGAGCACCGCGCTGGCGACCGTCTCGGCGGCGAAGCCCTCCGGCGGCCCAAGGTCGATGATCTTGCGACCCAGGGTCCGGATGATCCGCCAACCACCCGAGTAGGTGCCGAGCGCCAGCATCGTCGCGGAGGTCCAGAACACCCAGCCAGGGATGTGCGTCTTGTCGCTCTGGAAGCCACCGGTGTAGAGCGCCAGCACGATGATGCCCATGGTCTTCGCGGCGTCCTGCATGCCGTGGCCGACCGACATGGCCGCCGCCGAGAGGGTCTGCGCCCAGCGGAAGCCCCGGTTGAGCTTGCCCGGCTGCCCCTTCCGGAAGAGCCAGAGGATGGCCAGCATCAGCAGGTAGCCCAGGGTGAGACCGACGATCGGGGACAGCACCATCGGCAGGAGGACCTTCTCGCCGATGGTGGCCCACTGCACCACGCCACCGCTGGCCAGCAGGGTCGCACCGACCAGGCCGCCGAAGAGGGCGTGCGAGGAGGACGACGGCAGACCGAAATACCAGGTGACGAGGTTCCAGGCGATCGCACCGAGCACTCCGGCGAAGACCACCCCGAGGCTGGCCACCCCGGTCGGGAGCGTCACCAGGCCGTCACCGACGGTCTTGGCGACCCCGGCGCCGAAGTGCGCACCGATGAAGTTGCCGACCGCGGCCAGCAGCAGGGCGATCCTTGGCGTCAGCGCCCGGGTCGAGACGCTGGTGGCGATCGCGTTCGCCGCGTCATGGAAGCCGTTCGTGTAGTCGAACGCCATGGCGGCGACGATCACCGCCAGCACGGCGATGAGTTCGGGGGTCAGGGTCACCGGTTCAGGACTCCTTGACCGCGATGGTCTCGACCGTGTTGGCCACGTGCTCGAAGGCGTCGCAGGCGGCCTCCAGCTCGTCGGCGACCTCCTTCATCTTCAGCACCGTCAAGGCGTCGTACTCGCCGGAGAAGAGGCGGACAAGCAGCTGCCGGTTGATCCGGTCACCCTCGTTCTCCAGCCGGTTGCACTCGATCCAGTAGTCCTCGAGATCCTTCATCGACTGCAACCGGGGCATCGCGTCGGCGGTCAGCTTGGCCTGCTGGTCGAGCACGTTGACCATCTCGTGCAGCTCGCGGGGCAGTGCCGGGAGCTCGGTGAGCCCGTACAGGTAGAGCAGGTCGCCGACCGCCTCCAGGTGGTCCATGACGTCGTCCAGCAGCGAGCCCAGCCGGTAGATGTCCTCCCGGTCGAACGGCGTGATGAAGGTAGAGTTGATCTTCTTGTACAGCTCGTGGGTGATCTGGTCGCTGTCGTGCTCGACCTCGGTCAGCCGCTCGCTGACCGACTGCACGTCCACGCCGGGCAGGGCCAGCTCGTTCAGCAGCGCGGTGCCCCGGACCAGGTTCTGCGCGGCCCTGGTGAAGAGCTCGTAGAAGGCGCCCTCGGTGGGGCGGAAGGAAAACTTCACAGCACAGACCTCGTCGCGTTGGTGGAAGGGTGGCGGCGCCCGGGAGACGCCTGCAGGGGAATGCTAGGAAACGGCAGAACCACGAATTCGCCGGCCCACCCCTGGCCAAGCCGCATTCACTGATCGTTCACCTGCTGTTCATCTCGGGCGCCCCATCCGCCCCCACTCCCCCACCACGCAACCGTTCCCGCTCGTGCGCCACGTCGAAATCGGCAGGCGGATACCCCAGATCGAGCGTGTCGAACGTCTCTCGCAGCAGGTGGGCCACCGCCCAGTCCCGGTACCACTTGCGGTCCGCCGGCACCACGAACCAGGGCGCGGCGTCCGTCCCACACCTGCTCAGCGCCTCGGCGTACGCCGCCTGGTAGTCGTCCCAGCGGGCCCGGGCATCGACGTCCCCGGGGTTGTACTTCCAGTGCTTGTGCGGGTCGGTCAGACGCTCCAGCAGGCGCTCGCCCTGCTCGGCGTACGAGATGTGCAGCATCACCTTCACCAGGGTCACCCCGTCCCCGGCCAGCTCTCGCTCGAAGGTGTTGATCTCGTCGTAGCGGGCCCGCCAGGTCGCCTCCGGCACCAGCGAGCCGACCCGGGCGATCAGCACGTCCTCGTAGTGCGAGCGGTTGAACATCCCGACGTACCCGGGCGGCGGCAGCGCGCGACGGATCCGCCAGAGGAAGTCGTGCCGCAGCTCCTGCGGTGTCGGCGGACCGAACGAGCGGATGTGCAGACCCAGCGGGTTCATCGCGCCGGCCACCCGCTTGATCGTGCCGTCCTTGCCGCCGCAGTCCATCGCCTGGAGCACCAGCAGCACCCGTTGCGCCGGCCGGTCCGAGTCGGCCTTGGCCATCGCGAAGAGCATCTCCTGCTGCCGGCCCAACTCCTCGCCCATCAACTCCACCTGCGCGCGGGCCCACTCCTTGCGCTGCCCGCCGGTCACCTTCGTCGACGGGAGGCCGGGCATGGACCGGGGGTCGATCGCGCCGAGGTCGACCGGTGCGGTGACCCGCAGCAACTCCCGTGCGGATCCGCCGTGCGGTGCCACGATCTGCGCTTCCTGGGGTGCGCTCATCCCCGGATCATCACCCACCGGCCGGCCATCCGCCCGCTGAGCGCCGCCCGACGGGCGGACGGACCCACCCGGGGCGGCGCGACGCGTCCGGTTGGCGGGAGGATGTACGCCGGGACGCGGTGCCGGCCGGGAGGGGTGGTGGGTCGTGCGGGACCTGGCGACGGAGTTCGAGGCCGAACGGGGCCGCCTGCTCGCGGTGGCCCACCGGATGCTGGGCAGCCGCAGCGAGGCCGAGGACGCGGTGCAGGAGACGTGGCTGCGCTACGCCGGTGCGCTCGCCGACCCGGCGGCCCGCGCCGAGATCCGCGAGCTGTCCGCATGGCTGACCACCACCTGCGCCCGGATCTGTCTGGACGTGCTCCGCTCGGCCCGGGTTCGCCGGGAGGCGTACCGGGGCCAGTGGCTGCCGGAGCCGATCGTGAGTCCGCTGGACGCCGTACCGCCGACCGACGGGTACGCCCCCGACCCGGCGGAGCGGGCGGTGCGCTCCGACCAGGTGGGCACGGCGCTGCTCGTGGTGCTGGAGCAGCTCGCGCCGGAGCAGCGCGTCGCGTTCGTGTTGCACGACGTGTTCGCGGTGCCGTTCGCCCGGGTCGCCGAGGTGCTCGGCACCACCGAGGTGGCCGCCCGGCAGCTCGCCTCCCGGGCGCGAAGGGCGGTCAGCGCACCGGATCTGCCTCGGCACACCGCCCAACCGGCCGAACAGCGCCGGGTGATCGCCGCGTTCGTCGCCGCCACCGAGTCCGGCGAGTTGGACGCGCTGCTCCGCGTGCTCGCGCCGGACGTGGTCTTCATCGGCGACTCCAACGGGCACTTCCCGGCGGCCCGTCGACCGGTGGTCGGCGCGGACGCGGTGGGTCGCTTCGCGCTCGGCCTGTTCGGCCGGGCCGGCCGCTACACCAACGCGGTGCGGGCGCGGCCGGTGCTGGTCGACGGGGTGCTCGGCCTGCAGATCGAGACGGTGTACGCCGACGGTCGGCCACTCCGCATGGTCACCGCGTTCGCCGTCGACCAGGGCCGGGTCACCGGCATCTTCAACCAGCTCAACCCGGAGAAGGTCGCCGACCTGCCGCCGTTGGGCGACGACGAGACGTGGCCGCCGCGCTGGTGAGCGAGCCGGCTCAGACCACCAGGGCCAACCATTTGCGGTACGAGGTGGCGAACGGCTCGGTGCCGTCGCCGAGCGCGTCGTACAGCGAGCGGGCCGCCGCCTCGGCCTGGACCACCACGTCCTCCGGGTAGCCGTACCGGACGCGGTGCTCGGCGAACTCGTCCTCGTCGAGCAGCTCGACCAGGCCGGTGGTGCGGCGGCGGACCACGTCGAGGTCGAGGTCGATCAGGTGGACCGTGTCGTCGGACTCCCAGCGGGCCGGGGTGGCGATGTCGCAGTAGACCTCGCTGGTCCGTGGGGGCGGGTTGAACATCCCCGTCCACCAGCCCTGGTGCGGCACCAGCAGGACGAACGGGATCTTCTCCACCGATGGGCGGCCGTGGTAGACCGATTCGGTGCCGGTGTGGACGCCCAACCAGATGCCCAGGTCGTCCTCCGCGAGCCGGCGGGCGGGGTAGTCGCGGTGGGCGCTGCCGTCGTACTTGCGGTAGATCACTCGGACCATGTCGCTCGGCATGATTCGCACCCTAACCGATACTGCCCACTGCTCGTAGTGCGGCCGTAACGGGACGGCACGGGCCGGACCGACCGCCCCGGACCGGCGACCCGCCACGCGGGTGGATGGGCGCGGTCGGTGTCCGCCCGGACGGGTACCGTCGCACGGTGACTCCGCCCCGCACCGCCACCGGTTCCGCCACCCCGTCGGCCCGCGCCGGGAAGCGGCGGCGGGGTGCCCGGCCCAGTGGAGCGGAGCTGCTCGCCGCCGCGGTCGGGGCGGTGCCCGGCGGCGCGGCGCGGCCGGGCCAGCAGGAGATGACCACCGCCATCGAGGATTGTGTGACCAACGGCGAGCACCTGCTCGTCCAGGCGGGCACCGGCACCGGCAAGTCGCTGGCCTATCTCGCGCCGGCGCTCACCGTGGACGGTCCGGTGGTGGTCTCGACCGCCACGCTGGCGTTGCAGTCCCAGCTGGTCGACCACGACCTGCCCCGGTTGGCCGACGCGGTCGAGCCGCTGCTCGGCCGGCGGCCCACGTTCGCGGTGCTCAAGGGCCGCCACCACTACCTCTGCCTGGCCCGGCTGGACAACTCCACCGAGGAGGAGCCGGAGGACACCCTCTTCGACGCCCCGGCCGCCCGCCCCGGTGGCGGGACGAAATGGCTCGGCGAGGCGGGCCGGCTGGGCAAGCAGGTGGAGCGGCTGCGCGACTGGGCCGACAAGACCGCCACCGGCGACCGCGACGAGTTGGACCCGGGCGTCGACGACCAGGCCTGGCGGCTCGTGTCGATGCCGTCCCGCGAGTGTGTCGGCGCAACCCGCTGCTCGTTCGGTGCGGAGTGCTTCGCCGAGGCGTCCCGGGCGCGGGCCCGGGAAGCCGACATCGTGGTGACCAACCACAGCCTGCTCGCGGTCGACATGCTGGCCGACCGGCACATCGTGCCGCCGCACAAGCTGCTCATCGTCGACGAGGCGCACGAGCTGGCCGACCGGGTCTCCTCGGCGGCCCAGGCCGAGCTGGTGCCGGAGCAGGTCGACCGGTCCGCGCGGCGGGCGCGTCCACTGCTGCGCCCGGAGATCGCCGAGTCGCTCACCGCGGCCGGTGACGCCCTCGCGGTCGGGCTGGCCGAGGCCCCGGCCGGCCGGATCACCGCCGGGCTGCCGACGCCGTTGCGCGAGGCGTGCACCCTGCTCGACTCGGCCACCCGGGCCGCGCTGGACGCGATCGGCGAGGTCAAGTCCGACGATCCCGACCCGGTCCGCAAGCAGCAGGCCAAGGCGGTGCTGGACGAGCTGTCCACCACCGCGCAGCGGTTGCTGGAGGAGGCCGACCACGACGTGGCCTGGGTGGAGAAGAACGACAGCGGCAGCCGGCGTGCCCTGGTGGTCGCCCCGCTGTCGGTGGCCGGCACCCTCGCCAACCACCTCTACGACGAGCGCACCGTGGTCGCCACCTCGGCGACCCTGGCGCTGGGCGGCCGGTTCGACACGGTGGCGCGCGCCCTCGGGCTGGACGCGCCGCCGCCCGCTCCACCGTCTCCGGCCGCCGCCGCGCAGGCAGCGCGTACCGGCCCGGGCCGTCCGGCCGCCGAGGCACCGGGTCGCCGATTGGCCGGAGATGCCACGGCGGGCGTCGTCGTGCCGGCGACCGAGGGCCCGGGATGGCGGTCACTGGACGTCGGTTCGCCGTTCGACTACGCCCGGCAGGGCATCCTGTACGTCGCGGCGCACCTGCCCCGGCCCAGTGTCTCCGGCTTGCCCGAGGCTGCCGGGGAGGAGCTGCTGGGGCTGGTCGAGGCGCTCGGTGGCCGTACCCTCGGGCTCTTCTCCTCCCGGCGGGCCGCGCAGCAGGCGGCGGAGCTGCTGCGTGCGCGGACCGACCTGCCGGTGCTGCTCCAGGGTGAGGAGGCGCTGCCGCTGCTGGTCCGCCGGTTCCGCGAGGAGCGGGCCAGCTGCCTGTTCGGGGTGATGTCGCTCTGGCAGGGGGTGGACGTGCCGGGTGACGCCTGTCAGCTCGTCGTCATCGACCGGCTGCCCTTCCCCCGACCGGACGAGCCGCTGGCGGCGGCCCGTGCCGCGGCGGTGGACGCGGGCGGCGGCTCCGGCTTCGCTGCGGTCAGCGTGCCGATCGCGGCGGTCCGGTTGGCTCAGGGGGTGGGCCGGCTGATCCGGGCGACCGGCGACCGGGGGGTGGTCGCGGTGCTCGACTCGCGGCTGGAGACCGCCCGCGGCTACGGGCCCTTCCTGCGTCGCTCGCTGCCGCCTTTCTGGTACACGACCCGTCCCGAGGTGGCCCGCGGCGCCCTGCAACGCCTGGCCGCCACCTGACGCGCCACCACGCAGGGCAAGATCCGCGCCACCGCGCAGGGCACGATCCGCGCCACCGCGCAGGGCACGATCCGCGCAACGACAAGGAAATAGTGGCCTCCGCCAGCGCGGAGGCCACTATTTCCAGGTAGTTGTGTCGATCTTGGGCCCGGCGGCGCGGGCCGCCCGGCGGCGCGGGGCCGGGGGCGGCGCGGGGGTCAGGGTGCTTGCGAGGCGACGACCACGGCGTCGGGCGGAGTGTCCGGGACGGTCCGGGCCGCCAGCCGGCGGACGGCGGTGTTGAGCACCGCGATCAACGGTACGGAGACCAGCGCGCCGGTGATCCCGGCGAGCACCACCCCGGACGCGATCCCGATGATCACCGCGAGCGGGTGGATGGCCACCGCCCGTCCCATGATCAGCGGCTGGAGGATGTGCCCCTCCACCTGCTGCACACCGATCACCACACCCAGGATGATCAGCGCGGTGACCGGGCCGCTGTCGACCAGGGCCACCAGCACCGCCACGCCGCCGGAGAGCGCTGCACCGACGATCGGGATGAACGCGCCGAGGAAGACCAGCGCGGCCAGCGGGAAGGCGAACGGGACGTCGAAGATGACCAGGAAGATGCCGATGCCGACGGCGTCGATGAAGGCCACCAGCACGGTCGCCCGGACGTATGCGACCAGCGTGTGCCAGGAGGCCCGGCCGGCGTCGTCGACCTTCCACCGGGCGGCCACCGGCAGCAGCCGGACCACGAAGCGCCAGATCCGGCTGCCGTCGCGAAGGAAGAAGAACGTGGCGAACAGCACGAGCAGCGCACCGGTCAGCACCTCGGCCAGCGTGGCCGCGGTGCTGAGCGCGCCACTGGTGAACTTCGCGGTGTTGTCGTTGATCCAGGCCTGCGCCTCGTCGATGTAGCGATCGAGCTGGGTGTCGGAGAGGTGCAGCGGACCCGTGCGCAGCCAGTTCTGGATCTGCCGGACGCCCTGGGTGGACTTGTCGCTCAGCTCCGGCACCCCCCGGATGAACTCGTTCACCACCAGGGTGAGGGTGCCGATCACCGCCGCCAGCCCGCCGACCAGCACCACCGCGGTCGCCAGCGACCGAGGCAGTCGGGCCCGCAGGAGCCAGCCCACCGCCGGCGCAAGCAGCGCCGAGAGCAGCAGGGCGATGGCCAGCGGGATGATCACGATCTTGATCGTGCCGACGATCTGGAGCAGCGCCCAGGCCACCACGCCGATCACGATCAGCCGCCAGCACCAGGCGGCGGCGATCCGCAGGCCGTGCGGCACGTCGGCGTCGTCCTGGCTGGAGGTCGAGATGTGCGCCGTCGACGGCTCCGCGCCCACGACCGTGGCCGTCGGTGGGGCGACCGGCCCCGGCGCGGCGGGCGAGGCCACCTGGGCCGGCTCCGGCGCGTCGCTCGCGGCGCTCTGGCCGGCGACCGCCGATGCCCGTCGTGACTGGTAGGCGCGGCGAAGCCGCCCGCGTACCCGCTCGAAGCGGCTCAAGCGCACCTCCTGGCAGAACGATCCGCCCACGGCGACAGGTCGGACAGCATACGTCCGTTCGTGACACCGTAGGGCCCGTGCGCCACACATTGCCCCGGTGACCTCAGGTGTAACCACCGGCGGGCGGCCTCCGGCGACACGGTAGCGTCTCCGAGGTGACCGCCGACCAGGATCTCGACGCCGGCCTGCCGATCCGCCTGCTGCACGACCGGGTGCTGGTGCGAATGGAGGGCAGCGAGGGCGAGCGCCGCTCCACCGCCGGCATCGTCATCCCGGCGACCGCCGCCGTCGGCAAGCGCCTCGCGTGGGCCACCGCCGTCGGGGTGGGGCCGAACGTCCGCGCCATCGTCTCCGGTGACCGGGTGCTGTTCGACCCGGACGACCGCTCCGAGGTCGAACTGCACGGCCGCGGGTATGTGCTGCTGCGGGAGCGGGACGTGCACGCCGTGGCCGCCGAGCGGGTCGACAACAACTCCACCGGCCTCTACCTCTGACGCGTCCCCTCCCCCGGCCGCGCACCGAGCGTCGTTTGCCGGGCCGTACGGGGGGAAGCCAGCCGGCGACCGTTGCCCTGGGGAGGGACGATGCCGGTATTCGTGAAGAAGCTGCTGACCTGGGGCAGTGTCGCGTTCCTGATCTACTTCATGGCCTTCCGGCCGGACGGCGCCGCGCAGATCTTCAAGGGGATCGGGGCCGCGCTGATGGCGCTGGCACAGGGGCTCGGTGACTTCCTCACCACCCTGATGACCTGACCCGGCGCGCCGATCAGGGGTGACCGGGCGGCCAGGGCGCCGCCGGCCGAAGGCCAGGCCAGCCGGGCGGGGCGTAGCCCACCGGCGGCGGCGCGGCCAGCACCACCGGGATCGGCACCACCGGCTCGTCCGGCGCGGCCACCACCCGCTGCGAGCCGTCCGGGAAACGCAGGTGGTACTGGCTGCCGTCCCAGACCCCGACCGGGGCCTGCGGGTCTCGACCCACGAAGAACGACCGGTACGCGCTGATCGCCTGCAGCAGCTCCCACTCCTCCCGGGCGGTCCGCGCCTGATCGGCGGGCTTGCGGTCCAGGCCGCGCAGCGTCCCGTCCCGCAGCAGGGCCAGTCGGGTCGCGGCGAACTGGTACCCGCGCATCGCCTTCACCCCGGCGTCCCCGGCCACCCGACGCGCCCAACTGCGGGCCGCGTGCCGGCGGCCCAAGCTGCTCAGCGCGGCCACCTCGGGCGGGCTCAACCAGCCGGCGCGGACGTAGTCGGGCAGCGTGCGCTCGGTGAGTCGCCCCTCCCAGGCGCGCAGCCACACGGCCAGCCCCACCGTGCCGAAGAAGATGGGCACCATCACGCCGAGGAAGCCGTACAGCATGATCACCGCCTGGCCGGTGGCCTGGGTCAACGTGGGCAGCAGGTTCCAGGTGCCGTGCAGCATCATCGCCAGCAGCAGTCCGGCGACCGGGGCGAACACCCGGACCCGCCGGTCGGCCGTCCGGGCCGCGATACCCAGCCCCACACCGGTCATCGAGGTGAAGAGCGGATGGGCGAACCCGAACAGCAGGATCCGGACGATGAAGATGGCGATGACCTGCTGGGTGCCCGTCGCCGGACCGTACCGGTCGGCACCGGCCGCGTAGCCGTACCCGCCCAGGTAGAGGATGTTCTCCACCATGGCGAAGCCGACCGCGGAGAGCCCGCAGTAGACCAGGCCGTCGGTGATCCCGGACCACTCCCGGCGGCGGAACACCAGCAACAGGATCGGGCCGAGGGCCTTGGTCAGCTCTTCGATGAACGGCGCCACCAGCACGCCGGTGAGCGCGGACGGCAGCCCCCAGTCGGCGAAGCGGTCGGCGGCGAACTCGTTGACGGTGAGGGCGGCGGCGGTCGAGACGAACGCACCCCAGGCGAAGCAGAAGATCAGATACTTGAGCGGCTCCGGCTCGTACCGGTCCAGCCAGAGGAAGCAGGCGACCAGCACCGGCACCGGCAGGACGGCCGCGGCCAGGCCGATCAGCAGCGCCTCCAGCCCGAGCGACTGGTTGAGCTTGAAGACCATGTAGCCCGCGCACGCGGCGATGAACAGCGCCACCGATCCCAGCACCAGGAACCGCCAGCCCTTGCTGCGTACCGGCATCTGGGGCGCCACGACGGCGGCCGGATCGGCGGGCGCGGGCGGCGACGACGGCAGGGATGCACCGGGCGGGGTGTCGACCATGCGGTCAGCGTAGCCATCCGCCGCCGGCTGGTCCGGTCGCATCGGCAGCCGCTATGCTGCGTCCAGGTCACGAGTGCCAGCGTTCAGCCCCGGCTTGCTGGCCGGCAACCCTCGTCGAGTTCGCGGTGGGGTGCCCCGGGTGATGACCGGGCCCAGCCCGATCGGCGTGCTGGGCAAGCGCGGACCCCGTCCCGATGCCACACCCGGGGTCCCTGACCCGGGAGGTTCCGGCGTGCCCGTCACCCTCGTACCCTCGTTGCCCACCATCACCGCGCCCGCGCCCACCCCGGCTCCGTCGGGGCCGCTCGACGTACTCGGTGTGCCGGGCGAGATCAACCTGGACTACGCGGCCACCGCGCCGTGCGCGCGGGCCGCCGCCGACGCGGTGGCCGAGCTGCTGCCCTGGTACGCCAGCGTGCATCGCGGCGCGGGAGCGCTGTCGCGGCGCTGCACGCTGGCGTACGAGCGGGCCCGGCAGACGGTCGGCGACTTCTTCGGGGCCCGCGCCGACGACGAAGTGATCTTCACCCGCAACACCACCGACGCGCTCAACCTGCTGGCCCGGTCGCTGCCCGCCGGCACGACGGTGGTCACCTTCGCCGGTGAGCACCACGCCAACCTGCTGCCCTGGCCACGGGGCTCGGTCCGGCTGCCGGTGCCCGCCGACCCCGACGGGGCGGTACGCGCCCTCGCCGCCGCCCTCACCGAGCTGCGCCGGGCCAGCAATCCGGCGCTGCCGGTGCTGGTCGCGGTGACCGGAGCGAGCAACGTGACCGGCGAGCAATGGCCGGTCGCAGAGCTGGCCCGGGTGGCGCACCGGCACGGCGCCCGGATCGCCCTCGACGCCGCACAGCTCGCCCCGCACGTACCGGTCGATCTGCTGGCGCTCGACGTGGACTACGTGGCCGTCTCCGGCCACAAGCTGTACGCGCCGTTCGGCGCGGGTGTGCTGATCGGCCGCGCGGACTGGCTGGACGCGGCTCCGCCGTACCTGGCCGGTGGCGGCGCCACCAGCCATGTCGGCCCCGCCACCCACGACGTGACCTGGGCGACCGGCCCGGCACGACACGAGGGCGGCACCCCGAACCTGTTCGGGGCGGTGGCCCTGGCGGCGGTGTGCACGGCGCTGACCGAGGCGGACCGGGCCGCGCTGGCCGCCCGCGAGCAGGCGTTGCTGGCCCGCCTCCGCGCCGGCATCGCCGCCCTGCCGCACGTGGTGGAGCTGCGCACCTTCGGCCCGGACGCGCCCCGGGTCGGCATCGTGTCGTTCGTGGTCGCCGGGCAGGATTCCGCCGAGGTGGCCGCCCGGCTGGCCGCCGAGCACCGGATCGGCGTCCGGGACGGGCTGTTCTGCGCACATCCGCTGGCCCGGCGGCTGCTCGCCGAGGCGGCGGGGCGCTCCGGCCGGCGGGACCTGCCGCCCACCGCACTGCGCGCCAGCATCGGCCTGGGCAGCACCGCCGCCCAGGTGGACCGGCTGCTCGCCGCACTCGCCGCGCTGGGCTGAGGCTTCGCGCTCGCCGCGCCGGACTGCGGCGCCGCGCTCGCCGTGCCGGGCTGCGGCGCCGCGCTCGCCGGGCGGCTCGGTCAGCCGACCGGCGGGGCGGTGGGGGGCTTCGCCGTGTCGCCCGGCTCCGCCGGTTCACCGACCGGCCGCTCCTGCTCCCCGAAGGCGGTACGGATGCACCGGTTGGCCTCCTCCTGCTCGACGCCGGAGGCCACCAGCAGGTCACTTGCCGTGGTCCGGACCTGGGCGATCACCACGCTGCCCGAGAAACCCACCCCCGCGCCGTACGCCCGGCCGGCCTCACTGACCCCGCGCAGGGACCGTTCCCGGGCCTGCTGCGGTTCCTCGCCGACCGCGAACTCGTGCTTGAGCAGCCGGACCGCCTCGGCGAGGTGGGCGATCGCGTCCGGCATCGGGTCCGGCACCGGCTCCTCGTCCTCGATCAGCGTGACAGACCGACGAATCAGCGTGCCGGTGTTGCGCATCGCCCGATCGATCGGGTCGGCGGCGGCCACGTAGTGGATCAGCTCGCTGCGTCGGTGCCAGCGGGCCGGGGAGAGGGTGGCGGTCTCCTTCGCCCCCTCGATCGCCTCGGAGAACGTCTGCAGCTCGGTCTTGTTGTTGCGCAGCCGCTCCAACGCCCGCTGGACGCTGGCGCGGTCCCGCGTGCGTAGCCCCTCGGCGGTCGCGTCGAGCTGGGTGGCGAGCAGGTCCAGTGCCGGCCGGGCGGCCCGGTTGATCACCCGGAGCGGATTCAACGGCAGCAGCACCGCCGTCACCAGCAGCGCGACGCCACCGCCGAGGAACGCGTCGACGAAGCGCGGGATCTCCAGGTCCTGGGTGGACGGACTCAGCGTGACGATCAGGACAGCCGTGGCCGCCGCCTGGATGACGATGGCCACGCTGGCCCCGGCGAAGATGGTGACCAGGATCGCGACCGTGACCACCAGGCCGAGCTGCCATGCGCCGGTGCCGACCAGGTAGATCAGGAAGTCGCCGATACCCACCCCGATTCCCACCCCGGCGATCAGCTCCACGGTCCGACGGAACCGCTGGCCCACCGAGGCGGCCAGGGTGCCGACCGCGGAGATCGGCGCGAAGACCGGCTGTGGGTTGCCGAGCACCTTGTGCGAGATCAGGTACGCCAGCCCGGCGGCCAGCCCGGCCTGCACGGCCAACCCACCGGCCATCCGGACCCGGTGCAGCCGGTCCTGCAGGGTGGCCCGGCTCCGATGCCGCAGCTGCTCGGTGGCCTCGGCGATCCGCGCGCCGTCGACGTCCACCAGTCCCTCGCGCAGCGCGGTACGTCGCACCAGCGCGGGTCGTTTGTCCCGATCCACGGCCATGGGCGCGACTACCCGTGGCACGCCCGCTGAATCCTCCCGTTCCGCACGCTCCGGTCGGATACGGCAGACTCGGGCGGTGACCGATCTGCTGGACCGCTGGCGGACGGCCGCCCGCGATGCCGGGGCGCGGCCCGACGCGAACGCGACCCGGGCCGGGGAGCGGCTGCTCACCCGGTGGCGGGAGCCGCATCGGCAATACCACACGGTGACCCACCTGACCGCCGTACTCGACGTGGTGGACCGGCACGCCGGGCTGGCCGACCGGGCCGACCTGGTCCGGCTGGCGGCGTGGTGTCACGACGCGGTCTACGACCCACGGGCCGCCGGCGACGCCAACGAACGGGACAGCGCCACGCTGGCCGAGAGCGTGCTCGACGGGTTGGGGGTGCCAGCGGCCGCGGCGGCCGAGGTGTCCCGGCTTGTGCTGCTCACCGCCGGCCACGCGGTGGGGCCGGGCGACCGCGACGGCGCTCTGCTCTGCGACGCGGACCTCGCCGTGCTGGCCGCGCCGAAGGCCGGCTACGACCGCTACGCGGCGGCCATTCGACGGGAGTACGCGCACGTGCCGGAGCAGGCCTTCCGGGTCGGTCGGGCCGCGGTGCTCAACGGGCTGCTGGCGCTGCCCGCCCTGTTCCGGCTGCCGCCGCTGGCCGAGCGGTGGGAGCAGCCGGCCCGCGCCAACCTGCGCCGCGAGCTGGCCACGCTCACCGCTGGGGAGCCGCCGACGGGCGTGGGCTGACCAGGTGCTTGGGGCGGCGTAGGCCAGCGTCGCGGAGCAGTCGGACCAGCTCGCGGCTGGGCACCACGCGGGCCCCGAGCCACACCGCCGCCGCGAACCGGTCGGCGGGAATGTCGTAGTGGTCCCGGTCGAAGCCGCGCCGGGGCGCGCCCAGCGTCTCCGCGAAGGCGTGCAGTTCGGCGTACGAGAGGTCGCTGATCAGGTGCGACCAGAGCCGACCGCGCCACGGCCAGGCAGGCCGGTCCAGGTAGAGCATGACGCCCAAGCTAACCCGCCAAGTTGATCATGTTGATGATCGGTGGTCAGCGACCTAGCCTCTGCTGCATGGCCTCCACCCCACTCCTCGACGACCTGCGGGCCGCGCTGGGCGAGAACGCCGTGCTCACCGACCCGGACCTGCTGCGTATGCACCAGCGGGACGAGGCCGACCTCTGCGCCGCCGGCACCCCGCTCGTGGTCACCCGTCCGCGCACCACCGAGCAGGTCGCGGCGGTGGTGCGGGCGGCGGCGCGGCACGGCGTACCGGTGGTGCCGCAGGGCGCGCGGACCGGGCTGGCCGGCGCGGCGAACGCGGTGGACGGCGCGGTGGTGCTCAGCACCGTCGCGATGGACGAGATCCGCGAGATCGACCCGGTGAGCCGGATCGCCGTGGTCCAGCCCGGGGTGGTCAACGCGGCACTGGCGGCCGCGGTGGCCAAGCAGGGGCTCTGGTACCCGCCGGACCCCGGCTCCTGGGAGTCCTCCACCATCGGCGGCAACGTGGCCACCAACGCGGGCGGCATGTGCTGCGTCAAGTACGGCGTGACCACGGAGTACGTGCTCGGCCTGGAGGTCGTGCTCGCCTCCGGCGAGGTGCTGCGCACCGGCCGACGTACCGCCAAGGGGGTCGCCGGCTACGACCTGACCCGGCTCTTCGTCGGCTCGGAGGGCACTCTCGGGGTGATCACCGAGGTGACCGTCGCGCTGCGACCCGCCCCGGCCGAGTCGCTGACCCTGGTGGCGGTCTTCGGTTCCACCGCGGCGGCCGGCGCGGCGGTCGCCGAGATCGCCGCCCGAGGGCTCACCCCCAGCCTGCTGGAGCTGCTCGACCAGACCCACCTGCGGGCGATCGAGGCGTACCAGCCGATGGGGTTGCGGACCGACGCGCAGGCCCTGTTGCTGGCCGCTGCGGACACCGGCACCCGGGCCGCCGACGACCTGGCCGGGCTGGCCGAGGTGTGCGAGGCGGCCGGTGCGGACGAGGTCTACGCGGCGACCGACGCGGTGGAGGCGGCCGCGCTGCTGCAGGCCCGGCGACTGGCCCACCCGGCGATGGAGAAGTTCGCCGCCGACGCGTACCCGGGCGGCAACGGTGGTCTGGTGATCGACGACGTGGCGGTGCCGCGCGGCTCGCTCGCGGCGCTCCTGGACGGGGTGGCCCGGATCGCGGTGGACTGCGACGTGCCGATTGGCGTGGTGGGGCACGCCGGGGACGGCAACATGCACCCGAACATCGTGGTCGACCGCGCCGACCCGGCGAGCCTCGAGCGGGGTCGGCGGGCGTTCGACGAGATCATGCGGCTCGGCCTGGAGCTGGGCGGCACCTGCACCGGCGAGCACGGCGTGGGGCTGCTCAAGCGGGACTGGCTGGCCCGGGAGATCGGCCCGGTCGGCGTCCGGGTGCACCACGCGATCAAGTCGGCGCTGGACCCGGACGGCCTGCTCAACCCCGGCAAGGTGCTCTGACCCGACCCGATCGACGGGTCAGCCGACGACCTCGGCGGGGGTCGCCTGGGTGAGCAACAGGAGGATCTCACCGGCGACCGGCGGGCGCTCCTCACCCGGGCAGTCCTGCGTGGTGATCAGACCGGCGACGGTGAGCAGGCTGGACGTCAGCGCGTCGATGCAGGTCGTCCGGTAGTGCCGGACCTGATCGGTCTCCTCGGGCAGCTTCGGGTCGGCGAGCAGCACCTGGAGGCGTTCGGTCTGTTCGGCGGCGAGCGTGCCACGGGAGGCGACGCCGTCGCCGGCGCAGTCGTCGCACTTCCACGCGCCGTCCCGCTCGACGCTCAACGTCCGCAGCGGGCCGTCGGCGCCCACGCGCTGGATCAGGCTCACCTGGCCCGCGCCGACCGTGGCCGGGACCTCGAGCGCCTGCCCCCCGGCGGCCGGTGGCGGCGCCGGTGTCTCACCGTCCCGGTCGAACAGCGAACAACCGCTCAGGGCGCTCGCGAGCGCCACGGCGAGGAGGGGAGTCAGTAGGCGTGAGGGCGCGCGGAACAGCACGCGCGGAAACCTACCCCACCGTAGGTAGCGTCCGGTACCACCAACCGGGCCGGTATTGATGGTTACTCTTCGGTAACGTTTTACCGGGAGGACGTCGGCAACTTCGCCGGATCATCGTCGCCCCGGTCGGCCGCGTAGCCGCGTACATCCGGGGCGCCCAGCCGGGCCGCGTCCGCCGCGGCGTCGTCCGGCATCAACTGGGACTGCCGCTCCGCCTCCACCCGGGCGCGGTAGTGCTCGACCTCACGGGCACGGGTGGCCGCGTCCCAGCCCAGCACCGCCCCCATCAGCTCGGCCGTGTGCTCCGCCGACTCCAAGCCCCGGTGGCTGGTCTCGAAGGAGATCCGGGTCCGCCGGGTCAGCACGTCCTCCAGGTGCAGCGCGCCCTCGGCCCGCGCGGCGTAGGTGACCTCCGCGGCCAGGTACTCCGGGGCGCCCGCCAGCGGGGAGGCGAGCAGTGGATCGGCGTTGATCAGCGCCAGCAGCTCCAGGGTGAGGGTGCCGTACCGCTCCAGCAGGTGCTCGACCACACCCACCGGTACGCCGTGCCGGCGCGCCAGGTCGGCCCGGTCCCGCCACATCGCCTGGTACCCGTCGGCGCCGAGCAGCGGCAGGTCGGCGGTACGCGACTGGCGGGCGCCGCCCAGCCGGCGGGCGGCCCGGTCGACCACGTCGGAGGCCATCACCCGGTACGTCGTGTACTTGCCGCCAGCAACCAGCAGCAGCCCGAGCATCGGCTCGAAGACCGCGTGCTCGCGGGAGAGCTTCGAGGTGGAGTCGGCCTCGCCGGCCAGCAGCGGTCGCAGCCCGGCGTAGACGCCCTCGATGTCGGCCGTGGTCAGCGGACGGTCGAGCACGACGTTGACCTGCTGCAGCAGGTAATCGATGTCGCTGGCCGAGGCGGCGGGATGGGACCGGTCCAGTCGCCAGTCCGTGTCCGTGGTGCCGATGATCCAGTGCCCGCCCCACGGGATGACGAAGAGCACCGAGGTGGCCGTCCGCAGGATGAGCCCGGTCTCGCCGGTGATCGCCGAGCGGGGCACCACCAGGTGCACGCCCTTGGAGGCGCGTACCCGGATGCCGGGCCGCAGACCCACGTCGTTGAGCATCCGCGACATGTCGTCGCTCCACACGCCGGTGGCGCCGATCACGGTGCGGGCCTGGACCTCGAACTCCGCGTCCGGGGAGCCGGCGGGGGCCTCCAGGTCGCGGACCCGGACGCCGGTCACCTCACGCGCCTGCCGGATCAGCCCGACGGCGCGGGCGCTGCTCACCACCGTGGCACCGAGGCTGGCGGCGGTGCGGGCCAGCGTGACGACCAGCCGGGCGTCGTCGACCTGCCCGTCGTAGTAGCGGATCGCTCCGGCCAGCGCGTCGGCCCGCAGGCTCGGGAAGATCCGTCGGGCCCCTTCCCGGGTGAGGTGCCGGTGCAGCGGCATGCCCCGGCCGCCGCCGACGGCCCCGGCGAACGCGTCGTAGGTGGCCACGCCGGCGCCGTAGTACGCGCGGCGGAAGATCCGGGCGGGCAGGTCCCGCAGACCTCGGCCGGCCGGCAGCGGCACCAGGAACGGCACCGGCCGGACCAGGTGCGGCGCGAGCCGGGTGGCCAGCAGGCCGCGTTCGGTGAGCGCCTCGTGGACCAGATGGAACTCCAACTGCTCCAGGTAGCGCAGGCCGCCGTGGATAAGCTTGCTGGACCGGCTGGAGGTGCCGGAGGCGAGATCACGCGCCTCGACCAGGGCCACCTTCAGGCCCCGGGACGCCGCGTCCAGGGCGGCACCGGCACCGGTGACCCCACCCCCGATCACCAGTACGTCGAAACGTTCGGCACGGAGCTGGCGCAGGTCGGCCGCACGGCGGACCGGCGAGAGTTGCCCAGCGACAGAGCGGGAGATGTTGGGGTCGCGCACCCGTCCACCGTAACCGTCGCGGCCGGCATGTCGACATGCGCGCCCGCCCGGTCCGGTGGTGCGGCGCCCGACCCGTACTGTGCGAGGCATGCAGGTCGGCCCTCCGTCACCCGCTGGTCAACCACCGCACCGGCAGCCGTCACCTCCTGGTGGGGTCAACCCCTGGTCGGTGGTCGCCGCCGTGCTGACCGGCGGCTGGACGCTGGCGATCATCGTGGGCACCCAGGCCGGCGGCTGGGTCGCCGACCAGGTGCTGCTGGGCTTCGGGCGGGACCGGGTCGGTTGGCTCTGGCCGGTGCTGGGCCTGGCCACCGTCGTGCTCGTGGGCACGCCCACGCTGCTGCTGGCCCTGGTGCCCCGCTCGGCCGCGGTCCGGGCCACCGGGCGGGCATGGCTGGGTGGGGTGCTCGTGCTCGGGGTGCTCACCGCGCTGCGGGTCGTGCCGCCGGTGCACCACGAGGCGTACCTCGCCGCGCTTGCCGGCACGGCCGCCCTCAGCACGCTCGTCCTGCGCTGGTGGGCCCGCCGGTCGGCGGCGACCGGCGGAGACGGCGCGGTGCCCGGCGGCGAGACCGCCAGCGGCCCCCGGCCGGCCGGACGGGGGCGGGGACTGTTCCGGCCCGGCCCGGTGCCACTGCTCGCGGTCGCCGCCGGGTTGGCGCTGCTGCTCCCCTGGGCCTGGCTGGGCGCGCTCGGCGGGCTGCTGGAGACCGCGCTCACGGTGCTGGCGGCAGCCGCGCTCGGGCTGCTGGCCGCGACGCTGCTGGATGCCGCCTTCTGGTCCCGCTTCGCGATCGGTCGACCGCCCCGGCCGGCCCGTCTGGTGCTGGTCGGCGGCCTGGTAGCCGGGGTGGCGCTCCTGCTGCTCGCCGCCGGCACCGGCCAGTCCGGCGCGCAACTGCCCGCCCTGCTGACCCTGCCGCCGGTGGGTTACGCGGTGGCCGCCCTGTGGGCCGCGACCTGGCGTCCGACCGGCGGAGAGGCGTCGAACGCACTCGCCCAGACGACGACCATGCCGGCCCGGGAGAGCGACTCCGCCCGCGCCGGCCGGGCCGCGACGGGCTGGCTGTTGGGGCTGGCCGCACTCGGCCCGCTGGCCTGGACCGACCCGGAGGAGATCAGCCTGCTGCTGGTCGGCACCCGGGACGTGCCGTTCTGGGTGGGGGCCGCCGCCGTCGCCGGACTCGCCGTCGCGGTCCTGGTCGCCATCGGGTACGCGGTGCTGCTGGCCCGTCCGTCGGCGCGTACCCCCAGGCGGTGGGTGGCCGCGCTGAGCGCGGCGGTGCTGCTGGTCGCGGTGGGCGTGGTCGACGTCGGGCCCGGCCAGCCCGGCCTGCACGGCGATCGACTGCTGGTGGTGCTGCGCGAGCAGGCCGACCTGACGGGCCTGCCGGCCGGCGTACCGGGCCGGGCCGGGCGGGACGCCCGCGCGACGGAGGTCTACCGGCGGCTGGTGGCGACGGCCGACCGGAGCCAGGCCGACCTCCGCCGGGAGCTGACCCGGCTGCGGCTCGACCCGGTGCCCTACTACCTGGTGAACGCGGTCGAGGTGGACGGCGGCCCGGCGGTACGGGCCTGGCTCGCCCGCCGACCGGAGGTGGACCGGGTGCTGGTCAGCCAACGCCTGCGGCCACTGCCGGCGCCAGCCGGGCAGAGCCGGGGCGACACGCCCGCCCCCACCGGCGCGGAGTGGAACATCCGTCAGCTCGGCGCCGACCGGGTCTGGTCGCAGCTCGGTGTCACCGGCTCGGGCGTCGTGGTGGGCAGCTCGGATTCGGGGGTGGACGGCACCCATCCGGCGCTGCGGGCCGGGTTCCGCGGCGGGGACGACTCCTGGTACGACCCGTGGGACGGCACCCGGGCCCCGACCGACCAGGGCGGGCACGGCACCCACACGGTGGGCAGCGCGGTGGGCCGGGGCGGCATCGGGGTGGCACCGGATGCGCAGTGGGTGGGCTGCGTCAACCTGGACCGCAACCTGGGCAGCCCGGCGCACTACCTGGACTGCCTCCAGTTCATGCTGGCCCCCTTCCCGACCGGGGGTGACCCCTTCACCGACGGTCGGCCGGCACGCGCCCCGCAGGTGCTGACGAACTCCTGGGGCTGCCCGCCGATCGAGGGCTGCGACGATCGCGCACTGCGGCCGGCCACCGCCGCGCTGGACGCCGCCGGGATCTTCGTGGTCGCCGCCGCCGGCAACACCGGCCCGTGGTGCGGGTCGATCGACGACGCTCCCGCGCCGTACCCGGACGTGCTGACCGTCGGTGCGGTGGACGCGCAGCGGCGGGTCGCCGAGTTCTCCTCGCGGGGGCCGGTGCCGGGCGGAGCGGGCAAGCCGGACGTGTTGGCGCCGGGCGTCGGTGTCGTCTCGGCCATGCCGGGCGGCGGTTACGCCGCGCTCGACGGCACCTCGATGGCCACCCCGCAGGTGGCCGGGGTGGTCGCGCTCATGTGGTCGGCGAACCCGGCGCTGGTCGGCGACCTGGCGCGGACCCGGCAGATCCTGCGGGACACCGCAACGCCCGCCGAGCCGACGTACCGCTCCCGCAACCCGTCCGACGCCTGTGGCGGCCCGGCGAACGTCACCGGCGCCGGCCAGGTGGACGCCTACGCCGCCGTCCGGGCCGCCCGTTCCTGAGGGCGGGTCTTGCCGGGACGGGTACCCGGTGATCTATGGTCGGCGACCATGGACGCCAAGATCACCGTCACCGAGTTGACCCTCGACCTGCTGCCTGCCGTGGTGCGGCTGTGCGAGCGGGCGCTCGACCTGCCGGAGGACGCCACCGAGGCGGGGCCCGTGGTGGACGCGCTCTGGCCGCGGGCCGCCGCCAACCGGCCGGTGGTCGGGCTGGGCGCGTACCGGGGGGCGGAGCTGGTCGGCGTGCTGCTGTGCTCGGTGTCGTCGAGCGACCCGGGTCTCGGGCACGTGGACCTGGTCGCGGTGCTGCCGGAGCAGCGCCGCCAGGGAGTCGGCCGGACGTTGCTGGCGCGGGCCGAGCGGGTGCTCGCCGAGCAGGGGGCGGCCGAGGTGCTGTTGGCCGGCAACCCGCCGTACTACGCCTGGCCGGGCATCGACGTGCGCTACACGCCGGCGGTCTGCGCCGCCCTGGCGCTCGGCTACCAGCAGGACCGGACGGCCTGGAACATGACGGCTGACCTGTCGTACGACGGGTCGCCCGCGCTGCGGTCCACCGAGGCCGCGGAACAGCGCCTGGCCGACCAGGGCGTCACGGTACGTCGGGCGGAGCCGGTGGATCTGCCGGCGCTGGAGGCGTTCGCCCGTTCCACCTTCAGCGGCACCTGGGACGGCGAGCTGGCCGAATCCGTGGGCCGCTCCCCCGAGGCCGGTTGTCACCTGGCGGAGCGCGACGGCGAGCTGCTCGGCTTCGCCGCCTACGGGTCGTCCCGGCCGAGCTGGTTCGGGCCGATGGGCACCGCGCCGGCAGCCGAGGGGTCTGGCATCGGTGGGGTGTTGCTGCGTCGCTGCCTGCGTGACCAGCGGGCGACCGGGCTCGACCGGGCGCAGATCGGCTGGGTCGGGCCGGTGCCGTTCTACTCGGGCAGCGCGGGCGCCCGGATCGAGCGGGTCTTCTTCCTGTACCGGCGGACCCTTCCGGCGTAATAACGGGCAAATGGGATATTGATCCATTCGCCCGCGTGGGCCATCGACGCCCCCTACCGTTTTGGTAGAGGAGGCAGCCATGACCACCGATGACGACCAGACCGAGGACGGCCCGCCCGTCACCTGGAAACCGGTCGGCGAACTCCCCGGGCAACTGCCGTTCGACCGGCTCGACTACGGCGACGCCGAGCAGTTGGCGGAGATGACCACTGACGGCGGGGCGCTGGTCGAGGAGCCGCAGGAGATGGTGGACGCACCGATCCAGCTGATTCCGCCGTACGGCCGGGCGCAGAAGCGGCGCAACCAGCGCCCGCTACCCACCTGACGACGAACGGGGCGGACCGCGTCAGCGGCCCGCCCCGTTCTGTGTCGGAACTGGACTCAGAAGTCCATGTCCCCGCCACCCGGGCCAGCCGGGGCGGCCGGGGTCTTCTCCGGCTTGTCCGCCACGACGGCCTCGGTGGTGAGGAAGAGCGCCGCGATGGAAGCGGCGTTCTGCAGCGCCGACCGGGTCACCTTGGCCGGGTCGATGATGCCCGCGGCCAGCAGGTCGACGTACTCGCCGTTGGCGGCGTTCAGACCGTGACCCGCTTCGAGGTTACGGACCTTCTCCACCACGACGCCGCCCTCGAGGCCGGCGTTGACGGCGATCTGCCGCAGCGGGGCGTCGAGCGCGACCTTGACGATGTTCGCGCCGGTCGCCTCGTCGCCGACCAGGTCGAGCTTGTCGAAGGCGGTCTTGCCGGCCTGAACCAGCGCGACGCCACCACCCGGGACGATGCCCTCCTCGACGGCCGCCTTCGCGTTGCGAACGGCGTCCTCGATGCGGTGCTTGCGCTCCTTGAGCTCGACCTCGGTGGCCGCGCCGACCTTGATCACCGCAACGCCACCGGCCAGCTTGGCCAGCCGCTCCTGCAGCTTCTCGCGGTCGTAGTCGGAGTCGCTCTTGTCGATCTCGGCCCGGATCTGGTTGACCCGACCCTGGATCTGGTCGGCGTCGCCGGCACCATCGACGATGGTGGTCTCGTCCTTGGTCACCACGACCTTGCGGGCGCGGCCCAGCATGTCGAGGCTGACGGCGTCCAGCTTGAGGCCGACCTCCTCGCTGATGACCTGACCACCGGTGAGGATGGCGATGTCGGCGAGCATGGCCTTGCGGCGGTCACCGAAGCCCGGCGCCTTGACGGCGACGGACTTGAAGGTGCCCCGGACCTTGTTGACGACCAGGGTGGCCAGGGCCTCGCCCTCGATGTCCTCGGAGATGATCAGCAGCGGCTTGCCCGACTGCATGACCTTCTCGAGGATCGGGAGCAGGTCCTTGACCGACGAGATCTTGCTGTTGACGATCAGGAGGTAGGGGTCGTCGAAGACGGCCTCCATGCGCTCCGGGTCGGTCATGAAGTAGGCCGAGATGTAGCCCTTGTCGAAGCGCATACCCTCGGTGAGCTCCAGCTCCAGCCCGAAGGTGTTGCTCTCCTCGACGGTGATGACGCCTTCCTTGCCGACCTTGTCCATCGCCTCGGCGATGATCTCGCCGACGGTGCTGTCGCCAGCGGAGATGGAGGCGGTGGAGGCGATCTGCTCCTTGGTCTCGACGTCCTTGGCGAGCTTGGACAGCTCCTCCGAGACGCTCGCGACCGCGGCCTCGATGCCCCGCTTCAGGGCCATCGGGTTGGCGCCAGCGGCCACGTTGCGCAGGCCCTCGCGAACCAGGGCCTGGGCCAGGACAGTCGCCGTCGTCGTGCCGTCACCGGCAACGTCGTCGGTCTTCTTGGCGACCTCCTTGACCAGCTCAGCGCCGATCTTCTCGTACGGGTCCTCGAGCTCGATCTCCTTGGCGATGCTCACACCATCGTTGGTGATGGTGGGGGCACCCCACTTCTTCTCGAGCACGACGTTGCGGCCCTTGGGGCCGAGGGTCACCTTTACGGCGTCGGCGAGCTGGTTCATGCCCCGCTCGAGGCCGCGGCGCGCCTCTTCGTCGAACGCGATCATCTTGGCCATACGGCGTTGTCCTCCTGGACACTCACGGGCCACCCGAGTGTTGTGTCCCGGATGGGCCGCCTGGTGTACGCACCTTGGGACGTCGCCACCTGGCGACGACGACGTCCTTCGGCCGGGCCGGATAGCCCGCGACGACCGGCCATGTGCCACCCCGGCGTCTCCACGCCGGCGCGACCCTGGCCCCACCGTCCCGACCATTGGCACTCGCGGTATGCGAGTGCCAATGACTTGTTTAGCACTCTCCCCTGCCGAGTGCAAGCACGATGACCCCGGTCAGCCGAGTTCCGCCGCCAGCCCGGCACTGTTCACCGGCGCCTCATGGGCCCGCTGCTCGGCGTACGTGACCAGCAGACCGATCAACTGGGCGAGGTGCGCCGGCAGGGTCAGCACCGCGGTGACCCCGGTCACCACCACCACACCGACCGCGGTGCCCGGCGACGCCAGCGGGTCCGTACCGAACGGCGCGGAGCCCACCCCCTCCAGCACCGTGGGAACGATCGTGCCGACGATCACCGCCCCGGCCACCAGCGCCACCCGGCCGAGCAGCAGCCCGAGCCGGTCGTGGAACATCCGGAACGACCGGCCGATCGGGTTCTGCCGTTCGAAGAGGTAGACCGGCCCGGCCATGCTCAGCGCGAACGCCAGGTAGATGCCCGGCAGCACGCAGAAGCAGACACCCACGCCGATGATCAGACCGATCAGCAGGCTCCAGCCCCACAACCCGAGCGCCCGCCGCAGGCCGTAGCGCAGCGCCGAGCCGAGGTCGACCTGCTCGCCGACCGCCTGCCGCGTGATCACCCAACTGCCGGCGGCCCACCCGAGCGCCTGCACCAACCCCAGGAGCAGGCTGCCGCCGATCAGCACGGCGACGAGGGTCGCGACGTCGGCGACGAACGAGTCGGGCAGGTCAGCGGAGGAGTTCACCCCGGCCTCCGGCGCCCAGCCGGCCGTCGGATCCAGACCGAGCTGGATCACGGCCACCACCGCCGCCGGCAACACCTGCGTGAGCAGCATGATGGGCACCAGCAGCCGCCAACCCCGGCGCAGCGCACCCGAGCACCGCTCGAACCAGCCGCCCAGGCCGGCGCCGGGCGGAGTCACCAGGGCGTCGGTCGGATCGAACCCGTGACCCGGCGGGTACCAGCCGAGCTGCGCACCCGGATACCACGGCTGCCCGCCGTACGGACCGGACCCGGGCGGATAGCCGCCGGTGGGCGGGAACACCCACCCTTGCGGCGGCTGGCCGGGCGGACCCCACCCAGCCTGCCCGGGGTCCCAGCCGGGCGGCGGGCCGTAGCCGGGTGCGGTCGGGTCGGACGGGCCCTGCTCCCCCGGCCCGGGGGGAGGAGTGGGCGGGGGCGGCTGGTCGGTCATGAACCCTCCTCAGCATCGGCTGGAACGGCTCACGATCTTCCCGGGTACGGGACCGGACCGCTGCCCCGGCCCAGGGCGACCCGAACGGGCGGGGAAACGCTCAGGCGATGAGGCGTACGCGCTCCGCCTGTGGGCCCTTCTGGCCCTGGGCAACCTCGAACTCGACGCGCTGACCGTCGTCCAGCGCCTTGTAGCCGTCCATCTCGATCGCGGAGAAGTGGACGAACACGTCCTGCCCGCCGTCGACGGCGATGAAGCCGTAACCCTTTTCGGCGTTGAACCATTTCACGGTGCCCTGTGCCACGGTGCACATCCTCACTCTGCGCGGCGATCCCTGCCCAGCGCACGGCACGGCCGGGCGCCCCGGACGACTGCTTCAGCAATCGATGAAGACCACTGAAACGAGTGACCGAAATCGCACGCTACACGAGGAGTCACGGCCATGCACGACCGCAAATCGGGCATATTTTCGGAGTTGGGCCGGGTGCCACCGCATTGTCCACCATCGCTGTGATAGGTATGCGACATGAAGAGCGCGACGCGACGGGCGCCGATCCGTCGGGTACGCCCGGTGGACGCAGCCCGGATGAGGGCGCTACGGCTGGAGATGCTCGCGGACGCCCCGCTGGCCTTCCTGGAGACGATCGCCGACGCGGCCGCCCGCCCGCACGCCGAGTACGCGGCCCGGGTCGCGTACACCTCGCGTGGCACGTCGACCGCCCAGTTCGTGGCGGATCCCGGCGGACGGTTCGTCGGGCACGCCGGCGGCACGGTCAACCCGCACGAGCCGGGGCTGACCGTGATCTACGCCGTCTACGTCACGCCCGCCTGGCGGGGCAGCGGTCTACTCGCCGAGCTGATCGACGAGGTGGCCGCCTGGTCGCGGGCCTGCGGCCGCCCGGAGCTGCTGCTGGAGGTGGTGGTCGGCAACGACCGCGCCTACCGGGCCTACCAGCGGCTGGGCTTCACCGACACCAACGTCCGCGTCCCACACCCCACCATCCCAGCCCTGACCGAACTACAAATGCGCAGACCCGCCTAGAACCCGAGCCCAGGTCCGGTGATCAAGAGGTTTGCGTCAAGGAGAACACCGTTCCTGACGCAAACCTCTTGATCACCGCGCTGTCAGACGTGCCGCCGGGACTGCACGATCCGGAACCGGTTGGCTACGTAGGCGCCGTCGGTCAGCGCCGAGTTGGCTGCCGCGTTCGCGCCGCTGCCGTGGAAGTCGGAGAAGGCCGCCGACTGGTTCACGAAGACCCCGCCGGTCAGGTTGCAGGACAGGTGCACCCCAACCTCGACCGCAACCGCCTCGGTCGCGTCGAGCACCGCCTCGTCGGTGGAGTACACGCCCGCGGTGAGCGCACCCTTCTCGCCGACCGTCCGGCGCAGCAGCTCCAGGCTGTGCGACGTGGACTCGGTGGCGATGGCGAACGAGATCGGCCCGAACCACTCCCGGCCGTAGGTCTCGGCGTCGTGTGCGGCCAGCTTCACGATGGTCGGGGTACGCACCACCGCGTCGGCGTACGCCGGGTGCGCCACGGTCCGCGACTCCAGCACCGGCTCGCCCACCTTGGTCACCTCGGCCAGCCGCTCCAGCACCCCGTCGTTGACGATCGCGCCGGTCAGCTCCACGCCCCGGGCCGGATCGGCGGTCAGCTTGCCGACCGCAGCGGCGATCCCACCGGCGACCTCGTCGAAGCTCTTGTGCCCCTGGTCGGTCTCGATGCCGCCGCTCGGGATGAGGATGTTCTGCGAGGTGGTGCACATCTGGCCGCTGTAGAGGGTCAGCGTGAAGCCCAGGTTGCGGCACATGCCCGCGAAGTCGTCGGTGGAGTCGATCACCACCGTGTTGAGCCCGGCCTTCTCGGTGTAGACCGATGCCTGGCGGGCGTGGGTCTCCAACCAGTCGCCGTACTCGGTGGAGCCGGTGAAGTCGACGATCTTCACGGACCGGTGCAGCGCCAGGTCACTCGCGAGCTTCTCGCCCGGTGCCTCGGCGGCCAGCGTGATCAGGTTGGGGTCGAAGCCGGCCTCGGCGAGCACCTCCCGCGCGTACTTCACCGTGACGGCCAGCGGCAGCACGGCACGGGGGTGCGGCTTGACGATCACCGGGTTGCCGGTGACCAGCGAGGCGAACAACCCGGGGTACGAGTTCCAGGTCGGGAACGTGTTGCAGCCGATCACCAGCGCCACCCCACGGGGCACCACGTGGAACGTCTTGGTCATCCGCAGCGGGTCGCCCTTGCCGGCGGCCTTCTCCCAGCCGGCCGTCCCCGGGTGCCGGGTCATCTCGGCGTACGCGTACGCCAGCGACTCCAGCGCCCGGTCCAGCGCGTGCGCGCCGCCGGCCTGGAAGGCCATCACGAACGCCTGCCCACTGGTGAACTGCACCGCGTTGGCCAGCTCGAAGATGTGCTTGTGCAGCCGGTCCAGGATCTCCAGGCAGACGCCCACCCGCGCCTGCGGCCCGGCGTCGCGCCAGGCCGGCAGCGCGGCAGTGGCGACGGCGACCAGCTCGTCGACGCCGGGGTGGGGGTAGCGCACCCCGAGGGCCACGCCGAACGGGCTGATCTCGGTGGCGATCCGGTCACCGGTGCCGGGCTGGTCGAGCGGGAAGTCGCCGCCCAGGTACGCCTCGAAGGCGGCCTTGCCGTCGGCGGCGGCGGTCTCGCCGTACACCCGGGGGCTGGGGGACTCGGGGTAGGCGGACCAGTAGCCCCGCTCCGTGATCGCGGTCAGCGCACGGTTGAGGGTGTCGGCGTGCCTGTCGTACAGGGGATGCGGGGTCTCCGTCATGCCGCCATCATGCCTGAGCCCGGCCGCCGAGCAGTAGCGCCGATAGCCGTCACAGGGTGAGCTGCCAGTCGGTCCAGGCGTCCACGGGGCGGAAGCCCACCTGCTCGTTGATCGCGACCATGTGGCTGTTGCTGGCCGCGTTGAAGGTGTCGATGACGCGTACGGCCGGCTCGTGGGTGAGCAGGTGGTGCAGGTTCTCCGCCTTGGCGATCAGGCCCAGCCGGTGCCCACGGTGATCCGGGTCGACGATGGTGATCTGCTGGAACGCGTGCCAGTCGGCCGAGGCGCCCACGTCCAGGAAGGTCCAGGCGACCAGCCGACCGGACGCCTCGTGCCGCATTCCGAGGTGGTAGCGCCGCCGCCCCCGGGCGTCCAGCGCCCGTTCGTTGCCGCGGACGCGCTCGGCATCCACCTGCTCGGGTTCCCACTGCACGTCCCCCATGGGCGCGTCCATCAGCAGGCGGCCATCCAGGTAGGCGATGTCCGCCACGTACTCCGGCGGGGTGGTGTCGCGCCAGCAGACCGACTGGTAGCCCTCGGCCCGCGGACGGGCCTCCGCCAGCGCCACCCGCAGTGCGGTCCGGTCGATCTCGGCCACGTCCAGCCGGCGGCGCACCTCGGCGAGCGCGGGCTGGGCGCCCGTCGCGGAGGCGAAGGCGTCGCCCGCCACGCTTCGGGCCGGCCCGTCGGGCAGCGCGGAGACGGCCATGCCGACCACCCGCTTGCGACCGTGCTCGCGCAGCAGCCGCACCCCGTACGCGTGCAACGCCCGGCCGACGCCGCGCCGCCGCAGCTCGGGGTGCACCACCAACTCGGCGATGGCGTTGTCGGTGTTGTCGAGTTGCGGCAGGTCCAGTGCGAGATAGCCGGCCGGTACGCCGTTCAGCCGCGCCAACGCCCAGAGCCGTTCGTTGCCCGGCATCGGCGTGTGGAAGAACGCGTCGAAGCGTCGGCGGCAGAAGGGCGGGAAGTCTGGCACGTCGACGTCGTTGGCCGCCGCGCCGATCCGGTACGCCTCGTCGACAGCGGCCCGGTCGGCGCCGGTGAACGACGCGATGGTGATGCTCATGCTGCCGAGCGTGCACCTCGACAAAGCGATAGGGCCAGCGAATAACTCCGCTGGCCCTATCGGACGTGGTCGGGAGGGACACTCGCACAACGCCTTCGGCGCTGGGTCGTATGAACTTCAAAAGTCTTCGGCGAAATGCCCTCCCGCACGGAGCATCTTGCGCCGTCCCGTTGCGGCCGTCAAGTCCAAAGCGGCGGGTTTTCCATACGCACAGCAAAAATCCAGTTACCCGCCGGATCGCCCGGATCCCCCGACCGTACGATCCCCCATCCCCCGCGGAGTGCGGTCAGCCGAGGAGGCCGGCGTCGCGTGCGGCGCGGAGCGAGGGCTTGATGCGGTGGGTCGGGCCGACCTCACCGGCGACGGCGTCAATGGTCTTCAGACCCTCGCCGGTGTTGAACACCACGGTCTCCGCCGTCGGGTCGAGCCGCCCGGACTCGACCAGCTTGCGCAGAACCGCCACGGTGACCCCCCCAGCGGTCTCGGCGAAGACGCCGGTGGTTCGGGCGAGCTGGCGGATGCCGGCGCGGATCTCGTCGTCGTCGGCGTACTCCATCCAGCCGTCGGTCCGGCGGACCGCCTCCAGGGCGTAGAGACCGGCCGCCGGGTCACCGATGTTGAGCGACTTGGCGATGCCGGTCGGCTTGACCGGGGTGATCGTGTCGGTCTCGGCGTGCAGGGCCGTGGCGATCGGGTTGCAGCCGGCCGACTGGGCGCCGAAGACCTTCCAGCCGCCCTCCGGGGCATCGACCAGACCGATCTCGACCAGCTCGGAGAACGCCTTGTCAATCTTGGTGAGCAGCTCGCCGCTGGCCATCGGGATGACCACCTGGGCGGGGATCCGCCAGCCGAGCTGCTCGACCACCTCGTAGCCGAGGGTCTTGGAGCCCTCTGCGTAGTACGGCCGGACGTTGACGTTGACGAACGCCGTGTCCTCGAATTCGTCGGTCTCCACCAGCTCACCGCAGAGCCGGTTGACGTCGTCGTACGAGCCGTCGATGGCGACCAGCTCGCCGCCGTAGACCGCGGTGGTGATGACCTTGCCTTGCTCCAGGTCACTGGGGATGAAGACCACCGAGGGCACCCCGGCGCGGGCGGCGTGCGCGGCCACCGAGTTGGCCAGGTTGCCGGTGGAGGCACAGGCGAACCGGGTGAAGCCGAGCGCCCGGGCCGCGGTGAGCGCCACCGAGACGACCCGGTCCTTGAAGGAGTGGGTCGGGTTGGCGCTGTCGTCCTTGACCCAGAGCGGCGCGGTGATGCCCAGCTCGGCGGCGAGGTGCGGGGCCGCCACCAGCGGGGTGAGCCCCGGGTCGAGGGTGACCCGGGTGGCCGGGTCCTGGCCGGCGGGCAGCAGCGCCGCGTACCGCCAGATGTTGTTCGGACCGGCCTCGATCTGCTCGCGGGTGACGGTGGCCAGGGCCGCCGTGTCGTAGTCGACCTCCAGCGGGCCGAAACACTCGTAACAGGCGTGCTGGGCGGCGAGTGGATAGCGGGCCGAACAGGCGCGGCAGACCAGGGCGCGAGCGGGGCTGGCCGTGGTGTCGATCCCGGAGGCGACGAGCGACGACGTCATGTCGAGAGTCCTCTCATCTTTCCCCGCATCGCACCGTGCGGCGGGGACGGAATTGGCACCTGCCCCGCGGGTCGCTCAGCGGTGAGCGCGCGGGGTGGTTGCCGGGGCGTCGTCGGGCCGTATCCCTCAGCCCCTCTGGATGAGGTATTCAGTTGTGCGGTCGAGTCTAGGCAACGCCGCGCGTCGTGGCTACCGCGACCGGGTCGACCACCGCGACCTGGTCGACGACCGCGGTCGCTTCGGGCCGCCAGGGAGACGGGGTACGAGCCCGGGTGGCGAGGTTCGCGGCGACCAGGGCGGCGATGGTGACCGCCGCACCGATCAGCTCTACCGGCTCGGGCCGGTAGCCGCGGGCGATCTGCACCGCGAAGGTGGTCACCGGGACCAGGTTCATGAAGAGGGCGGCGTTGGCGGCGCCGAGGCGCTGCACGCCGGTGTTCCAGGCCAGCACCGCGATCACGGCGGCCACGATCACGGCGTACGCCAGTTGCGGGGCGACCGCCACGAGGTCGGCGGCGGCCGGCGCGTGCTGCCAGCCGATGCCGTCGGCCAGGATGCTCCCAGCCAGCATGGCGGCCGTGCCGGCGAGCGCGGTCAGCGTCGTGTAGCGCAGCGGCGACCAGGCGCCGAACCGGCTGGCGCCGTGGGTGTAGATCGCCCATCCGAGCACCGCGCCGATCATCATCAGCCCGCCGAGGCCGAACTGACCGAGCCCGGCCAGGCTCCCGCGGGTGATCACCAGGCCAACGCCGAGGAGCGCCACCAGCGACAGGGCCAGCAGGAGCGGCTTCGGCCGTACGCCGTCACGCGCCCAACGGACCAGTTGGGTGATCACCGGGGTGGTGGCCACGAAGAGGGAGACCTGTTGCGGGGCGGCGTGCTCGAGCGCCAGGTTGGTGAGCAGGTTGAAGCCGGCGAAGCCGACCACGCCGAGCACCACGAGCTCGACGGCCCGCCCGCCGGAGCGCAACGCGGCGGTGCCCTCCCGGAGCAGCAGGAGGGCGACCAGGATGACGGCGGCCAGCAGATAGCGGGCGGTGGTCAGGTTGAGCGGGTCGACGCGGGTCAGCGCGCTGGCCAGGATCGGGAACATCAGTCCCCAACTGAGCACGGCGAGCAGTGGAAAGGCGGCGGCGCGGGATCGCATCGTCAGCTCCAATGTTCGAGTATCTTCGAACCAGCGCTCCTGACCCTAGGGGGATGTTCGACGATTGTCGAACAAGGGTTACACTGCTCACATGGAGCTGCACGAACCCGACCTACCCGACGTTCCGGTCACCGCCGTGCTGGCCGCGCTCGCCGACGACGTCCGGCTGCAGATCGTGCGGGCGCTCGCCGAGGGCGGGGAGTCCGCCTGCGGCAGCTTCGAGTTCGGCGTCTCCAAGGCGACCCGCAGCCACCACCTGAAAGTGCTGCGCGAGGCCGGCCTGACCCGCACCCGGGCCGCCGGCACCACCCGCTACGTGCGGCTGCGCCGCGACGAGCTGGACCGGCTCTACCCAGGCCTACTGAACGCCGTACTCACGGCCCCCACCCCGCCCGCCTGAACCGGGCCGGGCTGGCCGCCACACCGAGACTCCCGCCGCACCCCCGCGATCTTGCACTTTAGGTCGCCGGATTGCACGGAATGCCCCTTATGTTGAGACAACAACTGCAAGATCGCGCAGGCCGGGGACCCCAGACCGGTCGATCATGGAGTTGTGGTGCTCCTACCGGAAACCCCGCGCGGTGCAGTTTCGGTAGTGGGCAACGATCACATCTTGCGGCAGGTCAGCCGATCTCTCCAGGCGAGACCGAACGCCACCGGCCCACTACGCGAAGGGTCGTGGTAACCGATGCTCACCACCGCGCCCTTCGGCAGAGCGGACGGGGTGATCACCAGGACGGCGCTCTCGCTGGCGGACAGTACCCGATCCAGGCCGGGCGGGGCGGGGTGGGAAGAGAAGCAGATCGAGTTGACCCTGACCTCCGCCGGCACGCCGGCTTCGGCGAGCGCCCTGCGGACCTCGCCCGGGTCTGCGAGCTGCTCCCGCGAGAACGTGAGGGTCACCGTGGCATCGGGGTTGCGCACCACGGTGAAGGCGACCAGGTGCGCCGGGGGCAGAGTCGCCGGCACCGGGGCGACGCTGGCCGACCGTTGTGCGGTCGGCGCCGTGACGGGCCCGGGGCTGGTGAGCGCCGGTACGCCCACAGCCAGCCCGCCGCCGACGAGCGCCACCCCGGCCATGGTCACTGCGGCCACCCGTCGCCGACGACGCGAGGTGCCCGCAGAGATGATCTCCTCGACCGGCTTCGCCATGTCCAGGCCGGAGAGGCCGTCCGACACCGCGCGGAGCACGTCTTGGTCTCTCACTGCACGACCTCCTGGGTCTCGGCGGGCACAAGCTGGCCGCGCAGCGCCGCGACGGCCCGGGACAGGTGCGCGGTGACAGTTCCCGCCGCGATGCCGAGCATCTGGGCGGTGGTCTGGGTGTCCAGGTCCAGGAACGCCCGCAGCGCGATCACCTCGCGTTGGCGGGCGGGCAGCCGCCGAAGCGCTGCCATCAGCGTGGCGTCCACGCCACCCACGTCCGGGCCGACCAGCACGTCGTGACCGTCGGCGAGGGTGACCTCGCGACGACGTCGTCGCCACGCCGACACCCGCACGTTCAGGGCGGTACGCACCACCCAGGCCTGGGGAGCCGGGTGTTGACTGACCTTCCGCCAGGACACCCATGCCCTGGTGAACGCCTCCGCCACCAGGTCTTCGGCGCCCTGAGGATCACCCGTGCCGGCCGCTACCGCCCTGACGCAGGCGGTGCGGTGCACCCGGTAGAACTCTGCGAACTGTGCTTGCTCACGTCCCACATCTCGTACACGCCTGAGCCCGCCGGGCCGCTTACCCACGGCTCAGATTCGCACGGAGCAACCATCCATGGGGTCGGGGCCACGGGACGAACGGGCATCAGTCAGGATCGGCGGATGGCTTCGGTTGGCACGGCACGATGGTGGAGCGCCAGCACGGCGCTCACGGTGACCCTCCTGCTGGGCGCCTGCACCTCCTTGGACGAGCATCACCCGAGCCGGGCCGGGGGTGACGGCCCGAGGCCCGCAAACATGCCAACGCCAACGCCAACGCCGCCGACGCCGACGGCGAGCGGTGGTCCGAAGATCCTGTGCCCGGAGTCGGGCGTCCGGATCCGGTCCACCGGGTCGAACGCCGCCATGGGATTACGCGCGCTCGGCCTGGAGCTGGTCAACTGCGGCAACCGCCCCTACCCGCTGCACGGTTACCCGGCGCTGCGGATGTTGGACGAGGACGGAGCGTCGATCACCCTCCAGGTGCTGAACGGGGCGAAGGAGATCACGTCCGGGTTCGACCAGCCACCCCGGGAGTTCGTGCTGCAGCCGGGTGAGCGGGCTGGCGCCGCCGTGCTCTGGCGCAACCTGGTTACCGATCCCACCGTTCCGGCGGTCAACGGCGCCTACCTGCTGGTCGCTCCGGCCGCCGGAGAGCCGGCCCAGGAGGTCGAGCCGGACGGCCCGGTCGACGTGGGCAACACCGGCCGAATCGGCGTCAGCGCGTGGAAGAGACAGGACCCGGCAGCTACGAGGTGACGTCCTTGCGGGTGAAGCGCCAGAACGCCAGCCCCCAGAAGAGCGTCGCGTAGCTGATCGCCGAAATGCAGCCGCGTACCACGTCATCGGTCTGCACCGGCGTGGAGAGCAGCCCCAGCCAGGCGGTGCTGAAATGGGTCGGCAGGAAGTCACGCACCGCGCCGAGGGCGGTGATCTGGTCCAGGATGCTGGACAGGATCCAGAGCAACACCGCGCCGCCCACCGCGCCCAGTGCGGCGTCCGTCGTCACCGACAGCAGGAACGCCAAGCCGGCAACCACCAGCAGTACGACCGCCAGGTAGCCGAGCACGGCCAGCAGCCGGAGCAGCCCCTCCCCCGGCTCCAACTCTGCGGCGACCGTGCTGCGCAGCGGTGACCAGCCGTACCGCAGGGTGCCGGCCGCCAGCGCGGTGCCGGCCAGCAACAGCAGAGCCAGACCGGAGTACGCGAGGGCGACCACCAGCTTCACGGTGAGCAGCCGGGCCCGGGGCACCGGGATCGCCAGCAGGTAGCGCAGGCTGCCCCAGCTCGCCTCGCTGGCCACCGTGTCACCGCAGAAGAGCGCGACGACGACCACCAGCAGGAAGGACGCCGACACGAAGATCGAGAAGAGGGTGAAGTTGAGCCCGCCGGAGGTGGCCAGGTCGACCAGGCTGGCGAACTCGTTGTTGCCGTTGTCGTCGTCACGGCCGGAGTTGAACTGGAAGGCGACCAGGATGATCAGCGGCAGCAGCACCATGAACCCGAGCGCCAGTTGGGTCCGCCGCCGGGACGCCTGCCGCCGGAACTCCGCGCCGAACGGCAGAGTCGCCGACGGCCGGTAGCCGCGAGCCGCACCCGCCGGATCGGTCGGGCCGTTGGCACCCACGGGCGCCTCGACGGAAGAGCCAGTCATCACCGGTCACCGCTTCCCCGAGAGTTCTCGCCCACCAGGGCGAGGAACGCATCCTCCAGGCGCCGCCTCGGCACCACCCGGTCCACGCCGATGCCGGCGCGTACCAGCTCGGCCACCACCTCGCTGCGGGCCGTGCCGTTGGTGTCGACGACCAACTGCCCGTCGCTCTCCGGCAGCACCCGGACCCCGTGCAGCCGGTCCAGCACCACCCGCGCTGCCACCGGGTCGGTGACGTCGAAGAGCACGCTCGGCGACTCGCCCACGATCTCCTCCACCGGCCCGGACGCCACGATCCGGCCCTTGTTCACCACCACGGCGTGCGTGCAGGTCTGCTCCACCTCGGCCAGCAGGTGACTGGAGACCAGCACCGCTCGGCCGTCCGTGGCGTACCGCTGGAGCACCCGGCGCATCTCGGCGATCTGCGGCGGGTCGAGGCCGTCGGTCGGCTCGTCGAGCACCAGCAGCTCCGGCAGGCCGAGCATGGCCTGGGCGATCGCCAGTCGCTGGCGCATACCGTGGCTGTAGTTCTTGATCTTCCGGTGCACCGAGTCGCCCAGCCCGGCGATCTCGAGTGCCGTGTCGAAGTGGGCGTCCGCCGCCGGCCGCCCGGTGGCCCGCCAGTACGCCTTCAAGTTGTCCAGACCGGAGAGGTGCGGCAGGAACCCCGGCCCCTCGACCAGCGCGCCGATCCGGGAGAGCACCGGCGAGCCGGGCACCAGCCGACGACCGAAGACGTAGATCTCCCCGGCGGTCGGCTGGGTCAGCCCCATCAGCACCCGCAGCGTGGTGGTCTTGCCGGCGCCGTTCGGCCCGAGCAGGCCCACCACCTGACCGGGGTGCACCTCGAAGTCCACGTTCGACACCGCGACGAAGCCGTCCGCGTACTCCTTGCGCAGCCGGCGCACGGCCAGCGGCGTGCCCGCGTACTCCGGATGCACGGAGCGATCCTGCCGACGGTGCCGGCGGCGGACCACGGCCACGACCACGACGAGGCCGATCGCGATGGCCGCGAGCAGGCCGGCGAGCACCCAGCGCCAGACCGTCGCCGCGGTGGGGATCGGCTCGCCATTGACCGTGGGCAGGCTGACCGCGCCGTCCACCGCCACCGTGTAGACGGTGGGCTGCGCCGGTGTGGTGTACGCCTGATCGGCGCTGGCCACCACCAGCCGCAGCCGGTGCCCGGCCTCGACCCGGCGGACGATTCCCGGCAGCGTCACGGTGACCGGGCGGGCGTCCTGCACCCGCTGCGGCAGACCGGTGAGCCGGACCGGGGCGACCAGACCATTCGGCAGCGTGGCGGAACCGTCCGGGTCGACGTCGTAGAGCTTGACGAACAGCACCGCCTCGCCGCTCGGCGACGCGGCCCGCACGGTGACGGTGGGCGAGCCGGCCACGTCCACCGCCTCGGTCAGCGGTGCCGACTCGAACCGCGCGTGTTGGCCGGGAATGTCACCGGCGACCCCGTCCAGCAGCGAGGCGAGCCCGCCGGCGAACGGCACCGAGGAGATGGCGGCCGGGTTGCCGTTCGGTGGATTGGCGATCGGCTGGGCCGGGCCGGTGACCGCGACGTTCCGACGCGCATCGCCGTTCAGGCCCGGGTAGTCGGTGTCCCGGTAGCCGGTGGCCACCAGGCCCCGGTCGAGCGCGTCGAAGCCGGCGATCCGCGACCAGGTGAAGTCGTCGCCCGGTGCGGCGCCCTCGCCCTTGACGTAGTGGTCGAGCCACTGCACGGTCAGGAACTTCACCCGGTCCGAATCCGAGCGGGGCCCCGCGCCGCCGTCGTGCCCGCCGGTGAACCAGGCGACCCGTACCGGCGTGCCGGTAGCGGCGATGCCGCGCGCGTTGGCGTCCGCCTCGCCGAGCGGAAAGAGGGTGTCCGCCTCGCCCTGCACCAGCAGGGTGGGAGCCTTGATCCGGTCCAGTACGCCAGCCGGGCTGGACCGCCGCAGCAGGTCCACGGCGGCCTGGTCGGCCCGCCCGGCCGTGGCGATCCGCAGGTACGCGGCGCACACGTCGGCGGCGAACCGGCCGCAGGACGGGTCGGCGGCACCGGCCGAGACGATCCCAGCGGAGGTGGTGCCGGCCGGGGCGTTACCTCCGGGCGCGGCGCCGAGACCGGTGCCCGCGTTGCCGGCCCCGCCAAAGAACAGGCCGGCCCAGCCCTTCTTGAACACGCCCTCGGTCGGTGCCCCGCCGGTGCTCTCGGGCAGGAACGCCCGGGACAGGTCGTTCCAGGTGATCATCGGGACGATCGCGTCCACCCGCTGGTCCTGTGCCGCCAGCAGCAGCGCCAACCCGCCGCCGTACGAGCCGCCGACCACACCAACCTTCGGGTCTCCGGCGGCATCGGTGCGTACCTCCGGCCGGGCGGCCAGCCAGTCGAGCAGCCGGGACGCGTCGCGCACCTCGTAGTCCGGGCTGTCCAGGTGGATCTCGCCGCCGCTACGGCCGAAGCCTCGGGCGGTCCAGGTGAGCACCGCGTAGCCGCGCCCCGCGAACTCCTCCGCGTCGGACCGCACCGACTCCTTGGTGCCGCCGAACCCGTGCGCCAGCAGCACCGCCGGGACCTTGTGCCCGGGCGACGCGTCCGTCGGCAGATAGAACGTCGTGTCCAGGTCCACCGGCTGGTCACCAGCCGGCCCGGAGCGGACGGTGAGCATCGCGGTCTCGGTCCGTACGCCCGTTCCCCGTGGCCACACCGCCCAGGTCACGGCGGCCGCCAGCAGCACGACGACCGCCGATGCGGCGATCACGCGACGGCGGGTGGGCAGGGCACGCCGGAACCACGCGGCCGGCGACGGCGATCTCATGCGGCACACGGTACGGGCCGCAGCCTGAGCATTGCCTGAGATCCGCCGTACGTTCGTCCGGTTGCTCCGATCGGCGCGTGGGCGGCTGCGACCGCTCATGGTCCGTCGCGGCCCAGCGAGTTGACTTCGGATCCCGTGAATTCCGATCTTCGGTGGAAATGCCTCTCAATCACTCGATGTCACTCCCACCGATGGGACGGAGCGTGCACGGAAGTCGGACGAACAGTGACATCGCTCGAACTGACGCAAACCCGACTCGCTGACGACGGCACGGCCCCGGGCGGGTCAGTTAGTTTTCCGGTCCGGTGCATGGGACTCGTCGGCGAACCTCGCCACCGCGCCGATCCCCCGCCCGACGCCGGAGGAGAGACACCATGACAAGTCCCGCGCCGCGGGTCCGTCGACGGCCGTCCATGCTGGGCCGGCTACTGCCGCTGTTGCTCATCGCGGCTCTGCTGGCACCGGTGGGCCTGCTCTTCACCCAGAGCTGGCGGCAGGTCGACGACGACCGGGACCTGGCCGTCCGGGAACGACTCGGTGTGCAGTACCTGCGCGCACTCGCCCCGGTCACCGATGCCCTGGTGGACGCCCAGTCCGCCGCGGTCGCCGGCCGCTCCATCTCCGGCGAGACGCTCACCCGGGCGGTCGACGAGGCCGCCGCGGTGGACGCCCGGATCGGTGTCGAACTGCGCAGCCAGGAACGCTGGGCCGGGCTGCGGGCCAAGCTGGAGGCGCTGCGCGACCGGCGGCCGGCCGACGCGGAGTCCGCATTCACCGCGTACAGCGAGGTCACCGACCTTCTGCTGGCCCTGCACCGCAAGGTCCGGGAGAGCTCCGGGCTGGTGCGCGACGCGGGCGCCGACTCGTTCTTCCTGCAGGACAGCGTCGGGCAGGAACTGCCCGAGGCGATGGTGGCCGCCGGCCGGCTCGCCGACCTGGGCACCCTCGCCAGTCGCCGGCCCGCCACCGAGCGAACCCGCAGCCTGGTCCAGTTGACCAGCCTGCGCGTGGCCGCCCTCGGCCCCGCGACCGACCTGGTCGACAACCTGCGCGCCGCCGTGGACAGCTCGGAGAGCACCGACCTGGGCGCGAACGTGCTGACCCCGCTGGACATCTACCAGCGCTCGGTGGAGGCGTTGGCCGCGTACTCCGCTCCGGCTGGCGGCGCCGAGGCGTTGGACCCGGGTCAACTGGCCGCCACCGGCCTCAATGCGCACAACGCCGCCAAGCACCTCCAGCCGGTCATCCTCGGCGAGTTGGACGCCCTGCTGGTCGAACGCATCGACGGGCTGGACCGGACGCGCTGGCTGATCACCGGGGCGGGGGTGGCCGCCGTACTGCTGCTGGGGTGGCTCACCGCGCTGCTGGTCAGCGCCGGCCGCCGCGCCCGTCGTCGGGCCGCCGGGCCCGCGCCGCTGGCCAGCGGCCTCGACACCCGACCGCCAGGTGACCTGTGGCAGCCGACATCCGGCGCGAGCCGGACCGACGACCCCCGGTCGCTGCAACCGGTCGGCGCGACCAGCGACCCGGACGTCGCCCAGTGGGGGCAGTTCGATGCTGCTCGGTAGGCTCCGGATCCGCGGCAAGCTCGCGCTCCTCGTGATGATCCCGCTGCTCAGCATGGCCGGCCTCGCCGTCCCCGTGGTCCTGGACCGGGTCGCCGCGGCGCAGCGCGCCGACGACATCGCCGAACGGGTACGGGTCGCCAGCCGGGTCGGCAGCCTCGTCCAGGACCTCCAGCAGGAGCGCATCCTCTCGATCGGCTTCCTGCTCGGCCGGGTGGAACGCGCCGAGCTGGTCCGGAAGACCGCCGACGTGGACGACCGGGTGGCCGACCTGCGGGCCGGGAGCAGCGACGCGCTGACCGACCGGATCGATCACGCCCTCGACGGGGTGTCCAGCCTCATCGACCTGCGGACCGCCGTACTGGCCCGCTCCGCGAGCCCGACGCAGGTCATCGAGGCGTTCGGCCCGGTCAACAAGGCGATGATCGAGTCACTGCGGCTGGCGTTCAGCGTGGACACCGAGACCCTGTCGGGCCGCCAGGTGCTGGCCCTGGACGGGCTGCTGCGCGCCGACGAAGGATTGGGTGCCTGCGCCACGCTGATCGTGCTCGTGAAGGCGACCGACAGCCCGCAGGCCAGCGCCGCGTACGTGGCCTGCATCGCCGCCCTCGAGGTGGACAACCAGCGCTACCGCAGCCTGATCACGCCCGAGCAACTGAAGATCGCGCAGCTCAACGACGCGGCGGTGGCCGCCCGTACGAGCGCCGACTTCCTGCAGACCAGCGCCCGGGACCCGGCCGCGGCGATCCGTGCAGTGCCGATGGACGCGCTCTTCCCGTCCGTCCGCTCGATGATCCGACTGGGCCAGTTCGTGGAGAAGAAGCTGGTCGCCGACGTACTCGCCGAGGTGACCGCCGAACAGCAGCGTGCGCTGACCGCCGCGTACCTGGTCGGTGGTCTGGCGGCGCTGATCCTGGCGGTGGTCGTGCTGCTCAGCGCGGTGATCGCCCGCACGGTGGCCCGGCCGCTGACCCGGCTCACCCACTCCGCGGACCGGGTCGCCCGGGTCGCCGAGGCCGAGCTGGTCCGGGTCGCCGACGACGAGGCGGAGAGCGTGCAGCCGGTCCGGTTGGATCCGGTGGACATCCGGGCCCGAGACGAGATCGGTGACCTGGCCCGGGCCTTCGACCGGGTGCAGAGCACGGCGGCCCGGCTCGTCGAGCGGCAGGTCGCCGGCCGGCGCAACGTGGCGCAGATGTTCGGCCACGTCGGGCGGCGTACCCAGAACCTGGTGGGCCGGCAGATCGCCCTGATCGACCGGCTGGAGCAGCAGGAGGCCGACCCGGGTCGGCTGGAGCACCTGTACCGGCTCGACCACATCTCCAGCCGGCTGCGCCGCAACGCCGGCAGCCTCGTGGTGCTCTCCGGCTCGGCCGGGGCCGACGCGCACACCGCGCCGGTGCCGCTGGCCGACGTGGTCCGGCTCGCGCTCGGCGAGATCGAGGACTACACCCGGGTGGACGTGCAGGTGCCGACGGGCATCTCGGCAGCTCCGGCGGTGGTCGGCGACCTCGTCCTGGCGCTGGCCGAGCTGATGGAGAACGCCACCGTCTCCTCCCCGCCGCACACCCGGGTGCTGGTGACCGGCGAGGCGTCCGGGCTCGGCGCCCGCCTCGCCGTGGTCGACAACGGCATCGGCATGAACGAGCAACGGCTGGCCGAGGAGAACGCCCGGCTGACCCGCCGGGAACGGCTCGACCTGGCGCCGACCGAGGTGCTCGGCCTCTTCGTGGTGGGTCGGTTGGCCCGCCGACACGGGTGGACGGTGAACCTCGCCGCCACCGCCGGTGGCGGGGTGACCGCCCGGTTGGAGATCCCGCCGGCGTCGCTGGTGGTGCGCCGCGCCGACCGGGTCGGGGCCACGGTGGCCCGGGCCACGGTGCCGGACCGGGACCGTCGCTCGCCGGCCGCGATCGAGGCCGGTCGCAGTGCGCCACCCCTCGCCGCGGTCGCCACCGCGCCATCCCCCACCTTCGACTCGGAGCTGTTCAGCCGGGCCAGGCGCAGCCTGGACTTCGGCGAGCCCTGGGACGCGTTCGGCACCGGCGAGTTGGTCGACACCGAGGTCAGCACAGCGGTCGGGGCCCACTCCGCGCCGTCGACCGTGCCGCTCGACCTCCCGACCACCGAGGCGGGCCTGCCGCGCCGGCCGACTCGCGGGGCCGCCGAGGAGAAGCCGGGCATCGCCGACGCCGGCAGCCCGACCGGGCCACGGGTCCGGCAACGGGTGCCCGGCGCCAGCCTGCCCGCCGCCACCGCGCCGGTCGCGCCGGTGGACGCCACCGGCGCCGACCCCGCCGCGGCTCGCGCGCTGGTCGAAGCGTTCCAGTCCGGTGTACGCCGGGCTGAACTGAGCCGGCCGCCAAATCCCGGCGCACCCGTCGGGCGTTGGTCGATGTCGAGCGCCACCGATCCGGTGGCCAACTACGAACCCGCGGTGGTGGACCCGAGCCTGACCGTCGACCTACCGGCCACCCCGGGCGGCCGAGGTCCGACGATGCCGGACACCGCCGGCTTCGGTGCCGCCGGCAGCCAACCTCGACTGAGCCAGCGGGTGCCCGGGGCGAACCTCACCGTCAGCCCACCCCGGCAACCCGCCAGCCCGCACCTGGGCGATCCGGCCGAGGTCCGCAACCTCATCAACGAGTTCGAGGCGGGCGTCGCCCGCGCTCTCCGCGAAGTCAGCCCAGACCACCGGAACGAAGAAGGATCATCACGGTGACCAGCCCCTTCCTGCACGACAACATCGACCAGAGCCAGTCCGGCACCGGCGGGGACCTCAGCCCGGAGGCCCGCACGTTCAACTGGCTGCTGGACTCCTTCACGTCCAGCACCGCCGGGGTCCTGGAAGCGATCGCGGTCTCCTCGGACGGGCTGCTGATGGCCATGTCGGCGATCAAGGACCGGTCCAACGCGGAGCGGTTGGCCGCCGTGGTCTCCGGCATGACCAGCCTCGCCGGCGGTGCGGCCAGCTGGTACGCGCTCGGCGGTTTGAACCGGGTGATCGTCGACATGGCCGACGGCTACCTGTTGATCAGCGCGATCAGCAGCGGATCCGTGCTCGGGGTCGTCGCCGACCGGTCGGCCAACCTGGGCACCGTCGCGTACGAGATGACGCTCTTCGCCGGGCGGGCGGGCGGTGCCCTCACCCCGCGGCTGATCGCCGAGCTGAAGAACGCCGTCCAGCAGTGACCCCCGACGTCGCCGGCGAGGAACCGGACCCGGAACCCGAGGTCCGGATCCGCCCCTATCTGCGTACGCCCCCCTCGACCGGAGGCGGAACGCCGGCGGCATCGACCCCTCCCGAGTCCGAGCCGGCCGGTCCCCGACCGTTCGTGCTCACCTCGGGGCGGGTGGCCGGCGCGGATCCGGCGATCGGGCTGGAGACGCAGGTGACCGTCCGCCCGGACGGCGGCCGGTGGGCCGTCGCACCGGCGGTCCTGGCACCGGAGCTGCAAGCGATCATCGCGCTCTGCGCCGAGCCGATCTCGGTGGCCGAGCTCTCGGCCCGGACCCGGCTGCACTTCGGTGTGACCCGGGTGCTGGTCGGCGATCTGCGTGCCGCCGGGCACCTGGACGTGCACGTCATCGACGCCGACGACGCCTACGACCCGAACCTCATCCTGCGAGTGATTGATGGACTCCGTGCGATCTCCTGAATGGCCGGTCGCCCCGCTCGGCGGGCTCGCCGGCAACAGCGCCGCCGCCCGCTACGGTGTGCCGTCGGGCGCCGGTACCGCCTCCGGGCGGACCGGTGAACCGACCGCGCCACCACCGCCGTACCGGCCGCCCGCCGGCACCGGGGGCGGCACGCCGACGGGCCGGTCGCCGAGCGCGCCACCGATCCCGGTCAAGATCCTGGTCGCCGGCGGGTTCGGGGTGGGCAAGACCACAACGGTCGGTGCGATCTCGGAGATCGCTCCGCTGACCACCGAGGCCGAGATGACCACCGCCGGGATCGGCGTGGACGACCCGGGTGCCCGGTCGACCAAGACCACCACCACGGTGGCCATGGACTTCGGCTGCGTGACCATCGACCGCAGCCTGAAGCTCTACCTGTTCGGTACGCCGGGCCAGGCCCGGTTCGGCTTCATGTGGGACGACCTGGCCCGGGGTGCGCTCGGCGCGCTGGTCGTGGTGGACAGCTCCCGACTGGACGACTGCTTCGCGGCGATCGACTTCTTCGAGCAGGCCGGGCTGCCCTTCGTGGTGGGGGTCAACGCCTTCGACGGGCGGCTGGCCCTGGAGCTCGGCGAGATCCGGTGGGCGCTGGCCATCGGTGACCACGTGCCGCTGGTGCAGTTCGACGCCCGGGACCGGCTCTCGGTGCGGGATGCCCTGCTGGTCGTCCTGGACCGAGCGCTGGCGCGGGCCACCCGGGACAGGAGGGCCTGAGCCGACCGGCTCCGGCCGTGGCGGGAAGGGGTGATCTGGTGAGAGGTGACCTGGACGAGTCGCTGGCCCGGCTGGCCCGGCGCGAGGAGGCGCTGCGCCGACGGGACGACACGGTGGAGCTGGCTCGGCCCGATGTCGGCCACGCCGAACCCCGCAATGCTGGCCCCGGGCGGCATGACGCCCGCCACGCCGGGCGGGACACCCCCGACGACCTGGCCGGGCTGGGCCCCGTCGAGGAGGTCGCTGAGGCGGTCCGTCAGGTCGTCGCCGGCCATCCGGGGCTGGCGGTGACCGTCCGCGTCGAGCACGCCGGGCGGACGTACCCGCTGCGGATCTGCTGGGACGGCACGGACGTCACGGTCGGCCCGGAGCCCGCCGCGACCCCGGTGGAAGCACCGCCGACCTGGCCGCTGTCCGGTCGGACCGTGCCGGGCTGGGCCCCCGGCCCGGACGGGTTGAGCCCGGACCCGGCGGCCCGGTTGGCCGAGCTGATCCGGCGCGACCCGTCGCTGCTGGACGAGTTGGATCCCCGGCGCTGACCGCACGACTGGCGGTCGGCGGCTACGGTCGGACGGTGGCGCAACCCGACCTGACCCTGACGGCGAGCCTGCGGCCGGCGGCGCTGGACGCGCGACGAGGCATCGTGCGGCTGCACCCGGAGGTGTTGACCGCGCTGGGGCTGCGCCCCGGCGATCCGGTACGGCTCTCCGGCCGCCGGGAGACGGCCGGGATCGTGGCGGCGGCCGAGTGGGGCACGAGCGGCGCCCTGCTGTACGCCGACGACCTGACGCTGGGCAACCTCGGTGTCCGGGACGGCGGTCAGGTGCGGGTGACGCCGCTGCCGTTGACTCCGGCGGGTCGGGTCACCCTGACCGGGCCGGTGGAGGTGGTCGCGGCGGTCAGCCCGGAGATGCTCCGGCTCGCCCTGCTGGGCAAGGTGGTCACCACCGGCGACGACGTCTCCCTGTTGCCGCAGGACGTGCTGCCGGACGCCTCGGTACGCAGCCTGGTCGAGGCCGCCCGGCGCAGTCTCGCCAACACGATCGGGTTCGCCTGGACCAGCACTCTGCTGACGGTTGTCGCGGTCGAGCCGGTCGGCGGGGCGCTGGTCACCATGGACACGTTGGTCGGCTGGGAGCACGGCCAGACCACCCACGGCCCCGCCGAAGCCCGGCCCGAGCGGCCCGGTACGGACGCCGCTGGGCCCGACCCCACGCAGAAGGCACCCACGACGGGCCGGCCGGACGAGGACGCACCGGACGTGGACGAGCTGCCCGGCCTGCGGGCCCAGGCCGAGGAGCTGACCGAACTGCTCGACCTCGGCTTCCACCACCGGGAGGTGCTGGGTCGGCTCGGCACCACCATCTCACTGGGGGTGCTGCTCGGCGGTCCGGCCGGCTCGGGGAAGTCTGCGCTGGTACGGGCGGTCGCGGCCCGGGTGGGCGCGCGCGTGCATCCGCTCTGGGCACCCGAGGTCGCCGCGCTGGCCAACCAGGCCGCCGCCGACCGGTTACGGGCGGTGGCGACAGCCGCCCGCGCCGACGGACCGGCGGTGCTGCTGGTCACCGACGTGGAGGCGCTGGCCCCGGCGGATGAGCCCGGCCCGGTGGCGACGGTGTTCCGCCAGGTCCTCGCGGAGAGCGTGCGAGCCGGAGTCGCCGTGGTCTGTACGACCGGTCGGCCGGAGGCGGTGGACCCTGCCCTGCGCGCGCCGGACCTGCTGTCGCTGCGGATCAGCGTCCCGCTGCCCGACCCGGCGCTGCGCCGCGAGCAGCTCACCGTGCTGACCCGGCAGGTGCCGCTCGCTGACGACGTCCGGCTCGACGAGGTTGCCGGGCGTACCCCCGGATTCGTCGCGGCGGACCTGGCGGCGCTGGTCCGGGAGGCCGGGGTACGGGCGGCCCTGCGGCAGAAGGCGGCCGAGACCCCCACCGTGTCGATGGCCGACTTCACCGCCGCCCTGGAGGTGGTCCGGCCGACCACGATGGCGGCCTCCACCCTGGAACTGGCCTCGGTGACCCTGGACGACGTGGGTGACCTGGTCGAGGTCAAGCAGACGCTGACCGAGTCGGTGCTGTGGCCGCTCACCTACCCGGACACCTTCGCGCGGCTCGGCGTGCAACCGCCGCGCGGTGTGTTGCTCTACGGGCCGCCCGGCTGCGGCAAGACCTACCTGGTCACCGCGCTGGCCGGGACGGGGCGGGCGAACGTGCTCTCGGTGAAGGGCGCGGAGCTGCTCTCCAAGTGGGTGGGCGAGAGCGAGCGGGCGGTCCGCGAGCTGTTCCGCCGAGCCCGGGAGGCGGCACCCACGCTGATCTTCCTGGACGAGGTGGACGCGCTGGCCCCGGTGCGGGGTCAGGCCACGGACGGGGGCACCACCGATCGGGTCGTCGCCGCGCTGCTCACCGAGTTGGACGGGGTGGAGTCACTGCGCAACGTGGTGGTGGTGGGCGCGACGAACCGCCCCGACCTGGTCGATCCGGCGCTGCTGCGGCCGGGCCGGCTGGAACGGCTCGTCTACGTACCGCCGCCGGACGGGTCGGCCCGAGCGGAGATCCTGCGGGCCTCCTCCCGGCACGTGCCGCTGGCGCCGGACGTCGACCTGGCCGCACTGGGCGGGGAGCTGACCGGCTTCTCGGCGGCGGACTGCGCCGCGCTGGTGCGGGAGGCGGCCCTCGCCGCGATGCGGGAGTCGCTGACCGCGGTCACGGTTACGGCGGCGCACGTGGCCACCGCGCGGGGGCGGGTCCGGCCGTCCCTGGACCCGGCCCAGGTCGCCTGGCTGGCCGGGTACGCCGCCGACCGTTCGTGACCGGATGGTGATCGACAGTTTTCGCCTGAACGCCAACCTGCCCTGCGGCCCACCGCGTTCCCTTGACGTCACATTCCTCAGTGGAGAAATCCACGACGACGTCAGGCGGTGTCCCTTGCGCAAACTGTTCTCTCTCCTCGTCGTCCCGTTGGTGGCGGCGGCCTCCCTGGTCGGGTCACCGGCGGTGGCGCACCCGGGTGCGCCGTTCCCGGCCCGGATCGCCCTGCCGAACGGGTTCACCCCCGAGGGGCTGACCATCGGCCGAGGCACCACGGTGTTCGTCGGGTCCATATTGGATGGTGCGGTATGGCGCGGCGACTTACGGACCGGGCGCGGCTCGGTGCTGATTCCGGGCACACCGGGCAAGGACAAGGCCGGCCTCAAGCTCGACCAGCGGGGCCGGCTGTGGACGGCCGACTTCTCCGGCGGCGGCGCCAGCGTGTACGACGCGGGCACCGGTGCCCTGCTGGCCCACTACCAGTTCACCGACGAGCCGGGCAGCCTGGTCAACGACCTGGTGATCACCGATCGGGCGGTCTACTTCACCGACTCCGCTCGGCAGGTGCTGTACGTGGTGCCGCTGGGCCCGGGTGGTCGACTGCCGGCCGCCACCGCCTTCCGGGTGCTGCCGCTCACCGGTCCGGCCGCGACGCCGGACGCGTACCACAACGGGATCGTGGCACTGCCGGACGGAGACCTGCTGGTCGCGCAGATGCTGCCCGGCCGACTGGTACGCATCGATCCGCGCACCGGCGGCAGCCGGCTGGTCGACCTCGGTGGTTACTCCGTGGAGCGTGCCGACGGGCTGGTGCTGCGTGGTCACACCCTCTACGTGATCCGGAACCTGACCAGCGTCATCGCGGTGGTCCAGTTGAACTCGCGGTACACCGCCGGTGTGGTGCAGCGGGAGATCACCGGCCCGCAGCTGCGGGTGCCGGCGACCGGTGACCTGCTCGGCTCGGCGCTGTACGTGGTGAACGGCCGGTTCGACGTGGAACCCGGCCCGGACGTCGACTACGACATCGTCCGGGTGCGCGCCTGACCGTCGCCGGTCGGCCGGCGGTGGCCCGTACGGTCATCGCCGGCCGCTCGGCGGCAGCGCCCGCTTCGGCGAATATCAGAGCGCCGGCGGCGTCGAGTCGAGGCAGATCTCGGCGTACACCTTGCCGCCGTCCTCGCGCAGTTTCGCGCCGCACTTCTCCAGCACGGCGACAGCGCCGACGTTGTCCCGGGTCGTCTCGGCCACCACCGCCCGCATGCCGACCCGGGCCGCCGCATTCAGCAGCTCCCGCAGGGCGGCCGCGCCGATCCCCTGCCCGCGTGCGGAGCGGCCGAGCCACATTCCGGTCTCCACCGTGCCGGGCTCGTCACAGCGCGTCATCCGGACCATGCCCAGCACCTCGGCGCCGACGAGGATGGCGTACATCTGGGCGCCGGTCGGGCCGTCCAGGCCGCCGAAGCTCGCCCGGTGGAACTCCCGGAACGCCTCCCGGCGGGCGAGCGACCAGCCGGCGGGAGCTTCGACCGGAGGCATCACGTCACCCGGCTCCGCCTCGGCAGCCGCTACGGAGAGCAACGGCTCCAGGTTGTCCTCGTCCACCGGCTCCAACCGGACCGCACCCGCCACGTGCCGCAGTCTGCCGCCCCCATCGGCCCAAGTCCACCCCATCCCGGATTCACTGACGGTCCGGCGGACGGTACCGGCCGGTCGGGCGGCCCGGCATTCCCTCACGCTCCGTCGTCATCCGATGATCGCTGGCCCGAAGTCGCAGAACACCACCGAGGCGTCGTCGGTGGGCTTGTGCCGCCGAAGCCGGTCAGGGTGATCCCGCTCGGCCGCCCGGACCCGGTCGAGCAACGCACCCGGCCCGTCGGCGCTGAGCAGGTCCAGCAGACCGGCCCAGTCGGTCAACCCGAACTGTTCGACGGCGCTGGACGCGCCGTCGCTGAGCAGCGCCGCCCGGCGCAGTGCCGTGGGCCCCCGGCGGGGCACCGTCCCGGTCACGGCGTGGAAGGCCGCGTCCGGGTCGGCCGCCGCCACCCAGTAGCCGTGCGTACGGTTCATCCGCTCCCGCTGTACGCCCACCGCGTGCCGGAATCGGGTGGCCCGGTCCGCCGCACCGGCCGGCACCATGGCGACCGTCCGGCGCAGGTCGGCCATCGCCACCTCCAGCCGGTCGTCGTTCACCACGCTGACCTGGCCGCCGGTGTCCAGCACCAGCGGGCTGTCGCAGAGCACCAGGTAGTCCACCTGGTCGCCGCAGTCCCGCAGGAGGCAGACGGTGCTGGACGGGGTGCCGGGATGGTCCAGGTCGCACTGGTCGCCGTGATCGGCGCGGACGGCGAGGATGGCCGCGGCCAGGTTGCTGGTCAGCCGGGCCGACGGACGGGCCGCCTCGGCCACGCCGAGCCGGGCGGCCAGGTGCCGGACGTACCACTCCGGCCCGTGCACGCAGCCGGTGTCGAAGCCCTCCGGCACGGTCGCGCCGTCCAACACACCGACCAGCGGACCGAACCGGAAGACCAGGTCCTCGTTGACCGGGCGGCCCGGGGCTGGCGCGGACGCGGAGTGGACCCGCATCACCGGCGCCAGCCCCGACCCGTCGGCCGGGTCACCGCTGCCGAAGGTCGTCGGCTGCCGCATGCGCCTGCCCCTGGACCTGCCCGGCGGCCGAGCGGCCCTGGTCACGAACCGTGGACGCGCCCTGCGCGGCGGTGGACCGCACCGACTGCGCCGCCTGCTGCGCGGGCTCGCGCAGGTTGTCCTGGACCTGGTGGCCGACCTGGCTCGCCTGGGCACGCAGCTCATCGGAGTGCTCGCTCACCATGCCTCGGGCCCGGCCAGCGAGTTGTCGCTCCCGCCCGCTCGGCGGAACCAGTGCGGCGGCCAGCATCCCGACCCCGAAGGCGACCAAGCCGACGGCCAACGGGTTGCCCTGAGCCTGGTCGAGAGACTGCTGCCCGAGCGAACGGGTCTCGGCGCGTACCGAGCCGGCGGCGTTCGACATCCGCTGGCCGGTCTGTTGCCCCATGTGACTCGAGTTGCCCATCACCTTCTCCTTGGCTCGGGTGAATGCGCCGCGGGCCTGCCCGACGCGTTCACCGGCGATCCGACGCGGGTTGACCTTGTCGGCCAGGGCGTCGACGTCATTGCTCAACTCGTCGCGGGTCGTCTCGATCTCCCGCCGGATCCGATCCGGATCACTGGACATGATCTGCTCCCTCCCGGAGCGTTCACCGACCCCGTAGGGCGTCCGGCAATTCCCGGGCGGTCTGCTTCGTCCGGGGCAGCACCGCTCGGGCCCGTTGCATCTGGGTCCGCGCGTTGAGGAACAGACCAGCCGCGACGGCGGCCCAGAGGACAGCGACGATCAGCGCCGCCCAACCCTGGTCCATCGCGTTGGACAGGCCCCACCACACCGCGTACGACACGAACAGGACAGTCAGGAACCCGGCCAGTCCCGCCGCGCCGAACATGCCGCCGGCCTTGCCGACCTGGCTCGCCTCTTCGCGCAACTCGGCCTTGGCCAGTTCGACCTCCTTACGCACCAGCGTGGAGAGGTCCCGCGTCACGTCGCCCATCAGTTCGCCGACCGACGTCTGGGTCCGCTCCTTCTCGGGGGCACTCATGGTGCCACCCCGCCGGGCACGTCCGGCTGCGGCCGGCCGGCCGGCGAAACGTTCTCTGGCCGTGCCGCTCCGACATAGGGCTGCCGCTCGGTCCTGTTCGACAGCTCGGCCGAAGGCTGCCCCCCTGCGGCAGACGGTGCTGGTGGCGCGGCCGCCGCGCCCCCACCTCCGTCGCTGCCGGATCCGGTGAGGTTACGGGTGAGTCGCCCGACCAGCAGACCGGCCACCGCCGCGCCGGCGAGGAACGTCCCCGGGTGGCGTCGTGCGTACGTGCGTACCTCGTCGAACACCTCGCCGGGCTCCCGCTGGTCGAGCCAGCCGGCTGCCTGCTGGGCGGCGTCGGCCGCCCGGCGTACCGCCTGGCCGGCGAGCCCTGAGTCGCCGTCGCGCTCGGCCATCGACCCGAGATCCCGACCCAGGCCCCGCAGCCCTTCGGCGGCCCGCCGCTGCTGCGTCTGCGCCTGATCCCGCAGTTGTCCGCTGGCCTGGCCGGTCAACTCCCGGGCCTGTCGCCGCGCCTCGGCGGCGACCTGCCCGCCCTGCTCGGCGGCGGCGTGCGCGACCTGACCGCCGGCCTGTGCGGCCTGCTGCCCGACTCGGGACGCCTCCTGCCGGGCCTGCTGCCCGGTGCTGTTCGGTGCTTGACTCTGGTTCGTTGTCGTCATGCTCCGCTCCCTCCGCTGGGCAATCGGTCGCGTCCTCGCGACCCCGGAACTCCTCCCGCCTACCCGGCCGACCGACCGACATGCCGTGGCCGCCGGGCCCGGAAGGCAGACCCCTCGGCAGCACGGGCACCGAAGGCGTCAACCGGCAGCGCCTGAACCGTTACGGACGGTAGCGTCGAGAGCGGGCGGAACCGTCCATCGCGACAGGGGGAACGCGGAATGTTGAAGCGGTTGCACGAGTCAGGGCTCAGGGCAGAGCACATGTACGTGGCCGGTTTCGTCAGCATCGGGCTCTCATTCACCAGCTGGTTCCTCTCCAGGCACCTGGAGAAGGCCGGCGTGGCACGAGCGGACCGGTGGGGCATCTTCATCGGCGAGTGGGCGCCGACCTTCTTCGCCATCGGCAACGGGCTACAGGGGTACGAGAAGAAGTGACACCAGCGCTCAGCGGCGACGATTACGGGCGCGCGACGAGCGGAGCCGCCGGAGCCGGCCGACCAGCAGGGGAGCAGCGGCGAGAGCCGCCGGATTGTCGAGCAGGCCGTTGAGTAGCTGGTAGTACCGGGTCGAGGAGACCCCGAAGGTGTCCCGGACGGCTTGTTCCTTGGCCCCGGCGTGCCGCCACCACTGCTGTTCGAAGACCAGGATGGCCCGTTCCCGCTCGGTCAGCCCCGGCGCGGTCTCGGCGGTCAGCTCCGGCGGGGCCTCGACGGCCGTTCCGCCGGTCGCGGATTCCTGGTCGGGATCCGCAGCGACGTGCTCGGTGGCCTCGACGGCTGGCGCGGGCCGGGGAGACGGGACGGCCGGGCCGCCGCCACCCGCAACGGCGCCCGGGCGAGCGTCAGTGGACGGCTCAGGGGCGGCCGGGGTGGCGTCGGCGGGCATGGCGCTCCTCGCAGGGGCGGGCGGCCGGCCGGCGACGCCAACCGGGGGGATCCCCAGCCTAGCCAGGGTCGACCCGGCTCGCAGCAGCCGGCGCGGCCGGCCCCGCACCGCCGGGAACCCCGGCGGCCGGGCCGGCCGCCCCGCCGCGCGCAGCGGATGTCGCGCCGACGCATCGCCCAGAGCGCCGCGCCGAGGATCACCACCACCCCGACCGACAGCAGTACGGACGACTGCTGCCAGGTGATGTCCAGGGTGGCCGGCTTGCACTCGCCGTAGTAGGTGGCATTGCAGGCGTTCCAGTCCTCCAGGGTGACCTTCTTCGTCATCCACGCCAACGCGTACGTGGGCAGCAGCCACGCCTCGGCGAACCGCACGCTGGCCATCGCGAGCAGAATGCCCAGGCCGAACTGGCCGACCACCATCACCGCCACCACGCCACCGAGGGCCATCGCGGTGTGCCGACCCAGCGAGGCCAACGCGAAGCCGACGGTGGTGAGCACCAGCACCAGCGCCACACCGCGCAGGCCGGTCAGCATGAACGACTGCCAGGCCCCGGAGGTCATCTTCTCGGTGGTGCCCCGGAAGGTGGCGACCCCCCAGAAACCGGCGAACCAGAGCACCGCGGCCGGCAGTGTCACCGCCAGGGTGCCGGTGAGCAGCGCGGCCAGCTTCGCGAGCAGCACGGTGAGCCGCTTCGGCCGCCAGAGCAGCAGGTTCATCATGCCGCCGGTGCTCCACTCCGCACCGATGAAGGACGCGCCGACCACGAACCCGACCAGGGCGAGGACCGCCGCGAACGGGATCAGCGTCTCGTCGAACGTCTCCCGGAAGTTGAACGTCGACGGCAGGTACCAGCGCGCCTCGAACGACTCCCGGGGTGGCGGCGTGATCATCGAGCAGTCATCGGGGTAGTTGGCCGCGTCTGCCGACTTGGTTGCCTTGGCCCGCTCGCAGGAGGCCCGCTCCTGCTCGGTCCGGACGATCTGCTGCTGGTACTGCTGCTCGGCCCGGCGCTCGGCCTGGGCGAGCTGACCGGCGTCGATCTTCTGATTCGTGAAGAACACCCCGATCACCACCGTGGCCAGCACCAGCAGGCCGAGCAGCGTCATGTAGCGGCTGAAGCGCCGCTTGCCCAACCGGCGCAGCTCCGTACGAAAGAGGCTCACGCGCCCCAACCTCCCCCGGTGGCACCGGACTGACCCGCGCCACCAACCTTCGTGGACTGGTCGACCTGCCGGTGCTGGCCGGGTACCGGCGCGGTGGCGGTCAATTCGAGGAAGACACTCTCCAGGTCGACGGCGATCGGCGCCAGCTCGCTGACGTAGAGGCCCTGCTCGGCGAGGAGCCGGGTCACCGTCGCCGGCTTGTCGACGCCGGCCAGCATCAGGTGGTCCGGTTGACCATTGACCTGGATCCCGGCCCGGGTGAGCGCGTCGGTGGCCGCCGGCAGGTCGGTGACCGCCTCCAGCCGGACCCGCACCGTGCTGGTCGAGTGCTGGGCGAGCACCTCGTCGACCGGGCCGAAGGCGACCCTCCGGCCCAGCGAGATGATCGTGACCGAGTCGCAGATCAGCTGGATCTCGCCGAGGATGTGGCTGGACAGCAGCACGGTCATCCCGGATTCGGCGAGCGTCCGCATCAGCGTGCGCATCTCCCGGATGCCGCCCGGGTCGAGGCCGTTGGCCGGCTCGTCGAGGATGAGCAGCCTCGGGTTCTTGAGCAGGGCCGAGGCGACGGCGAGCCGCTGCTTCATGCCCAGCGAGTACGTCTTGACCCGCTCATCGGACCGGTCGCGCAGCCCGACCAGCTCGAGCACCTCGTCGACCCGGGCCGCGGGCACCTCGCCGGCCCCGGCCAGCAGGGACAGCGTGTCGCGGGCGGTGAAGTGCGGGAAGAACTGTGGGCTCTCCACGATCGCGCCGACCTGACCGGCGACGGTGGGCAGCGCGGCGGGCACTTCCTGGCCGAGCAGTGTCATCCGGCCGCCGTCCGGACGGATCAGGCCGAGCAGCGTACGCAACGTGGTGGTCTTACCGGAGCCGTTGGGGCCCAGGAAGCCGTGCACCTGACCCGCGTCGACCGTCATGTCGAAGCCGTCGAGCGCGTTGCGGGTGCCGCGTCGACGACTCTTGTACGTCTTACGTAGACCTTCGATCTCCAGGACAGCCGGCAAGCTGCACCTCCCCCGATGGTGGGCGTGAACAGCGACACCATACGCGGTATACAGCCGCTCGCAATACTCGGTATGCATCGGCGCGCCGAACAGTTCAATCTATCGACGGAGAGTAACCGCCTAGGCGCAAACCACCTGCACGCCGGCAGTACGGAAGGCGTCCACGATCGCGGGGTCGGCACCGGAGTCGGTCACCAGCGTCTCCACCCGGTCGACGGGGCAGATCCGGGCGAACGCGTGACCGCCCAACTTGGACGAGTCAGCGATGATCACCACCCGCTTGGCGCGCGCCACCATGAGGTTGTTCATGGCCGCCTCACCCTCGTGGTGGGCGGCGGCGCCGAGCTGCGGGTCTATCGCGTCCACGCCGAGCAGCGCGACATCCAGGGTGACCTCGCGCAGCAGCGCCCCGCCCAGCGGGCCGACCAGCTCGAAGGACTTCGGGCGCACCACCCCGCCGGCCACCACGACCTTCATGCGGGAGCGGACCAACAGCTCGTTGGCGATGTTCAGAGCGTTGGTCACCACGGTGAGCTGCGCGCCCTCGGCGTTGGTGTTCAGATCCGGCCGGACAGCGAGGGCCCGGGCCACCTCGGTGCTGGTCGTGCCGCCGTTCAGGCCGACGACGGTGCCGGGCGTGACGAGCGCCGCGGCGGCCGCACCGATCCGCTGCTTCTCCGCCGAGTGCTTGGCCGTCTTGTAGCGCAGCGGCAGGTCGTAGGAGACCCCGTTGGCGACCGCGCCGCCCCGGGTCCGGGTGATCATCTGCTGCTGGGCGAGCTGGTCGAAGTCCCGCCGGATGGTGGCCTGGGAGACGTCCAGCCGTTCGGCGGCCGCCTCGACGCTGACCCGGCCGTTGTCGGTCAGCATCTCGAGCAGGGCGTTCCATCTGGCGTACCGGTCCACCGCGGGGGCCCTCCCAGTGACTGCACGGACGGTGATTGATTGCGTGCACACTAATGCGCGAAACTAGGGTCGCGCAAAAGACCGCCCTGCGCGATCGGCCGGTCGGTTGCCACAGCCACCTCGGTTCGCGCAGAATGACGCGCGAAATATGGCTGTAACGAGCCGTATTGCGCACCGGTCGGCCTGCGAGGGAGTTCCCATGGCGTTTGTGGACGCGGAAATCGCGAGCCAACCCGACTGCTGGCGGGAGGCCGCGGAGCTGGCCCGTCTCGTACACGACGACCTACCCCGACCCGGCGAGCGGGTCGCCGTCGTCGGTTGCGGCACGTCGTGGTTCATGGCGATGGCGTACGCGGCGCGGCGCGAGCAGACCGGCCAGGGCGAGACCGACGCGTTCCAGGCGTCCGAATACCCCCTCGGCCGCCGCTACGACCGGCTGATCGCGATCACCCGGTCCGGCACCACCACCGAGGTGCTGGAGCTACTGGCCGCAGTGCGCGGGCAGGTGCCCAGCACCGTCATCGTCGGCGACCCGACGTCCCCGGCGGTCGACCTGGCCACCGCCGCGGTGACCATGCCCTTCGCCGACGAGCGCTCGGTGGTGCAGACCCGCTTCGCGACGACCGCGCTGGCCCTGCTCCGAGCACACCTCGGCGACCCGGTGACCGCGCTGGCCGCCGACGCCGAGGTGGCCGTACGCGCCCCGCTGCCGATCGACCCGGCCACCATCGGGCAGGTCACGTTCCTCGGTCGCGGGTGGACGGTCGGGCTGGCCCAGGAGGCCGCGCTGAAGTGCCGGGAGGCGGCCACCTTCTGGGCCGAGGCGTACCCGGCGATGGACTACCGGCACGGGCCCATCTCGGTCGCCGCGCCCGGTCGGCTGGTCTGGGCGTTCGGTGACCTGCCCGACGGCCTGCCCGAGGACGTGGCCGCCACCGGCGCGGCCTTCGTGCACAGCCGCACGCATGGCTGGCGGACCGTGCTGGGCAGTTGGTCCGCCGGTCGTACCCCGGTCGATCCGATGGCCGACCTGATCCTGGCGCAGCGGTTCGCGGTCGCGCTGGCGACCAGCCGGGGCCTCGACCCGGACGCGCCCCGGCACCTGTCCCGGTCCGTGGTGCTGGCGTGAACGACGCCGACGCCATGGACACCGACCGGGTGGTCGTCGCACTCGACGTCGGCGGCACCGGCATGAAGTGCGCCCTGGTCCGGCCGGACGGCGTCGCGGTACGCACCGAGCGGCACCCCACGAACGCCGCGCGCGGCCCGGCCGCCGTGGTCGGCACCATCCTGGACGTCGCCGTCGGGCTGGCCGACAAGGCCCGCGCCGACGGCCTCACCCCGATCGCGCTCGGCATCGCCGTCCCCGGGGTGGTGGACGAGGCACGCGGAGTCGCGGTCTGGTCGGCGAACGTGGGCTTCCGGGACGTACCCCTGCGGGACCTGGCGGCGAAGCGGCTCGGCCTGCCCACGGCGCTCGGCCACGACGTGCGCGTCGGTGGCCTCGCCGAGGCCCGGCTCGGCGCCGGCCGGGGCGCCGGGCACGTGCTCTTCGTGGCGATCGGCACGGGCATCGCCGCCGCGCACGTCATCGACGGCACGGCGGCCGTCGGCGCGCACGGTGCGGCCGGGGAGATCGGCCACATCCTGGTCCGTCCGGACGGTCCGCGCTGCGGTTGCGGCCGGCCCGGCTGCCTGGAGACGATCGCCTCGGCGGCCGCGATCGGCCGTCGCTACGCCGAACTGGCCGGCGCGGCCCCCGACGGGACGGCCACGGCGGTGACGGCGGCCGAGGTCGCCGAGCGGGCGGCGGCCGGCGAGCCGCTCGCCGCTCGCGTCTGGCAGGACGCGATCGAGGCCCTGGCTGATGGCCTGGCCTCCGGGCAGGCGCTGTTCGACGTGTCGACGATCGTGCTCGGCGGCGGCCTGGCGCAGGCCGGAGATCGGCTGCTCGTCCCGTTGCGGGCGGCGGTGCACGAGCGGATGACCTTCCACCGGGAGCCGCGTCTCGTCGCGGCGGCCCTCGGCGACGAGGCCGGTTGCCTCGGCGCCGCCCTGCTCGCCCTCGACGCCCTGCGCGTCCACGACCACGAGGAGAAGCGATGACCGTACGGGTGAACGGCCGAGTGGTGACCCCGAACGGTGTCATCCGACAGGGCTGCGTCGAGTGGGACGGCGATCGGATCACCGCGGTGGCCGAGTACCCGTCGGTCCGCGACGGGCACTGGATCCTGCCCGGCTTCGTCGACATGCACACGCACGGCGGCGGTGGGCACACCTTCACCACCGGGGATGTCGACCAGGCGCGGGCGGCAGCCGGCTTCCACCTGAAGCACGGCACCACCACCCTGCTGGCCAGTCTGGTCAGCGCGCCGTTTCCGCTGATGCGTTCGGCCACCGAGGCGTTCACCCCGCTGGTCGACGAGGGCGTGCTGGCCGGCATCCACTTCGAGGGGCCCTACCTATCCACGGCCCGTTGTGGCGCGCAGAATCCGGAGTACCTCCGCGACCCGTCCACCGAGGAGCTCACCGAGCTGATCGAACTGGGCGGCGGCGCGATCCGGATGGTCACCCTCGCCCCGGAGCGCGACGGCGCGCTGGAGGCGATCAAGCTGCTCACCGCCCACCGGGTGGTCGCGGCGGTCGGGCACACCGACGCGACGTACGACCAGACCCGCGCCGCGGTCGCCGCCGGAGCGAGCGTCGGCACTCACCTGTTCAACGGCATGCGGCCGGTGCACCACCGCGAGCCGGGCCCGGTGGTGGCCCTGCTCGACGCGCCCACCGTCGTCTGCGAGCTGGTCGCCGACGGCGTGCACCTGCACGACGGCACGCTGACCTTCGCCACGTCGACCGCCGGCCCGGACCGGGCCGCGCTGATCACCGACGCGATGGCCGCCGCCGGGATGCCCGACGGCGAGTACGAGCTGGGCGGCCAGGCCGTCTCGGTTGCCGACGGGGTGGCCCGGCTGGCCCGCGACGGCGCGATCGCCGGCAGCACCCTGACCATGGACGCCGCGCTGCGGCACGCCGTGCGGGCCGGAATCCCGATCGCCGACGCGGCTCGGATGGTGGCCACCACCCCGGCCCGCGCCATCGGCCTCGGTGACCAGATCGGTGCCCTTCAGGTGGGCCTGCGCGCCGACCTGGTCGTCCTGAACGAGGACTTCACCGTGGTCCGCGTGCTGCGCGGCGGCTCCTGGGTGGAGTGACCCCGGGGCGGCGGTCCAGAAGTGCCGGGTCAGCCGGCGGTGGGGACCTCGACGCCGAGTACGGCCTGCTCGTCGGGGCGGTGCACCAGCACCTCAGCCAGGTACGACTGGACCGCGCTACGCATCCCGACGTCCCGGCCAGCCCGCTCGGACCGCAGCCACTTGTGCTCGATGATCTGCACGAAGAGCTCCTGCGGCTCCAGCTTGCGGCGCAGGTGTGCGGGCACGGCCCGGACCACCGGCTCGAAGACCTCGGTGAGCCAGCGGTGCGCCGCCTGCTGCTCGTCGGTCAGGTCGCTCTCCGCCCGGTAGGCGTCCAGGTCGTTGAGCAGCTTGCGGGCCTGGTTCTCCTCGGCGTCCAGGCCGGTCAGGCGCAGCAGCCGTCGGGTGTGGTAACCGGCGTCGACCACCTTGGGCCGGACCAGGTAGCGCCCGTTGTCGATGGTCGACATGGCCACCTCGGCCACGTCGAAGCCCATGTCGTTGAGGCGACGGATGCGGCCCTCGATGTCGTGCCGGGCCTCCCGCTCGATGGCCTGCTCGTAGGTGATCTCGTGCCACAGCCGCTCGTAGCGCTGCACGACCTCCTCACAGACCACCTCGGGGTCGATGGACTCGTGCAGCAGGCCGGCGGCCTGCAGATCCAGCGCCTCGCCGAAGATGTTCACCCGGGCGATCTCCAGGTCCTCGCCGCGCTGGCCGTTGGAGAGCGTGGTGTGCAGTGCGCCGGTCTCCGCATCGACCAGGTACGCGGCGAACGCTCCGGCGTCCCGCCGGAAGAGCGTGTTGGACAGCGAGCAGTCGCCCCAGAAGAAGCCGGTGAGGTGCATCCGCACGATCAGCGCAGCCAGCGCGTCCAGCAGCCGGCTCATCGTCTCCGGCCGCAGGGTGTGCGAGAAGAGCGCCCGGTAGGGCAGCGAGAACTGCAGGTGCCGGGTGATCAGCACCGACTCGAGGGGTTCCCCGTCCTCGGTCTGCCGGTCCGCGACGACCGCCACCGCCTCGACCGACGGGAAGTCGATCCGTTCCAGGGCCCGGAGCAGGTCGTACTCCCGTTCGGCGATCCGCTCCCGAGTCTCCTTGAACGCGTAGACGTACTCACCCAACCGGACGAACCGGACGATGTGTCGGGAGATGCCCTGCGGCAGCGCCACCAGGTGTTGGGCAGGCCACTCCTCCAGCGGGGTCGACCAGGGCAGGTCGAGCAGCGCTGGGTCCACGAGGGCAGAAGTGATCCGCACGGGCACAAGCATGCCGCGTCGCACCCCACGTTCGCCTCTCATCGTGGCTGGGCCCACAGCGCGGAATGCGGCGGCATCGCCCGGGGCCGGTAGCGTGGTCCCGTGCGCAAAACCACGGCGGTACGACGTGACCTGCGGCTACGGCCCGTCCGCCCGGCCGGCTGGTGGTTTGACGCGCTGCTACTGGTCGGGGCCGGCGCGCTGACCCTGGCTCTTGCCGGAGGGGCGTTGCTCGGGCTCGACCTCGCCGTCCGGGAATGGGCCTACGCCCACCATCCGGCACCGATCTACTGGACCGCACGGGCGCTCAACTACCTCGGGCAGGGTGGCTGGCTGCTGATGCCGCTCTCCGGGGCGCTCGCCCTGGCGGTCGCCTGGCGGGCCCGCACAGTCCGGCCGCTGCTGCTGGTGGCGGGGGCGTTCGTGCTCCTCTACCTCACGGTCGGGCCGCTCAAGGTCCTCACCGACCGGGCCGCCCCCAGTTCCGATCTACCGCCGAGCGAGTCGGTCCGGATCTTCAACGACCTGCCGCCCACCGAGTACGACCTCTCGTATCCGTCCGGGCACGTCGCCAACGCGATCGTCTGGTACGGGGTGATCGCCGTGCTGCTGACCGCGCTGACAGCCGGGCGACTGCACCCGGCCGTGCACCGGCTGGTCCGATTCGCCCCACCGGCGATCCTGCTGGTCACCACCACGTACCTGAACTTCCACTGGCTCACCGACGGGGTGGCCGCGCTACTGCTCGGGCTGTTCCTGGACCGGCTGCTGCACCGGGTGCCCTGGGACGACGTGCCGCTCCCCGGATGGCTACGCGCGTGGGACCGGCGGTTCACCTCGTACCCCTAAGGTGCGGCAGGTGACACGACTGGCGCGGCGGCTCGGCGTACTCGATGCGGTTGTCATCGGGTTGGGCTCGATGCTCGGCGCGGGCGTCTTCGTGGTCTTCGGCCCGGCCACGGCGGCGGCCGGCGGTGCCGGCCTGCTGCCCGCGCTGGTGCTGGCCGGGTTCCTCGCCTTCTGCAACGCGACCAGCTCGGCGAGGTTGGCCGCTCGTTACCCGGAGTCCGGCGGCACCTACGTCTACGGCCGGCAACGCCTCGGGCCGTTCGCCGGCTTCGTGGCTGGCTGGGGCTTCGTGGTGGGCAAGACCGCGAGCTGCGCGGCCATGGCGCTGACCGTCGGAGCGTACCTGTGGCCCGGCCAGACCCGGCTGGTCGCGGTCGGCGCGGTGATCGCGGTGACCGCGGTGAACCTGCGCGGCATCAGCAGGACGGCGACCGCCACGAAGCTGCTGGTCAGCCTGGTGGTCGCGGTGCTGGTGCTGGTCGCGGTCGTCGGCACGGTCGGTGGGCCGGTGCACCTGGATCGGCTGACCGACCCCGGCGGCTCGGGACGGGGCGTGCTCACCGCTGCCGGGCTGCTCTTCTTCGCCTTCGCCGGTTACGCCCGGATCGCCACGCTGGGCGAGGAGGTCCGCGACCCGCAGCGGACCATCCCCCGCGCGGTGCCCCTGGCGCTCGGGGTGGTGCTCGTGATCTACCTGGTGCTGGCCGTGGTCACGCTCGGCGTGCTCGGCGCCGACCGGCTGGCCGGTTCCGCCGCGCCCCTGGTCGACGTGGTCACCGCAGCCGAGCTACCCGGCCTGGTCTGGGTGGTCCGCGCCGGGGCCACCATCGCTGTTATCGGGGTGCTGCTGTCCCTGGTCGCCGGGGTCGGCCGGACCACGCTGGCGATGGCCCGCCGCCGCGACCTGCCCGGCGCGCTGGCCGCAGTGCACCCGGTGCGTCAGGTGCCGCACCGGGCCGAGCTGGCGGTGGCCGCCGTGGTGATCCTGGTGGTGCTGCTCGCCGACGTACGGCACGCGATCGGCTTCTCCAGTTGCACGGTGCTCGTCTACTACGCGATCACCAATGCGGCGGCGCTGACGCTGGGCCGAGAGTCTGGGCGGCGGCTGCCGGTACAGGTGCTCGCCGGCGTGGGGTTGGTCGGCTGCCTACTGCTCGCGGTCAACCTGCCGCTGGCCAGCGTGCTCGCGGGCTTCGGCGTGCTCGCTCTCGGTGCTGCCTGGCACCTCCTGCGCCAACGGGGGCGCTGACCGGTCGGGCGGGCTACGCCGTGCTGGCGTCGCGCTCGGCCGACTGCCCGGCGGTGGTGAGCCGATGTCGGCCGACACCGCAGTCGGCACGGGATGAGCCGCGCCGGGCGCGGAGGCGTGGACCTGCCACTCCGCCGGCGCCGATTCAAGGGACGCTGGTGGTCGGGCCGACTCCCCGCCCGGCACGGAACCGGACGGCCGATGCGCCGGGCCGCCACGGGCGGGCGGGGCGGACTGCCGGGTCAGCCAGTCCAGCCCACGTCGGCGGGCGACCACGGTGAGTCGGTCACCCGCGAAGATCACCTGTCGGGGGTCGAGGTCCTTCCACCAGATGGTCTTGCCGCCGCCGGCCGGGGTACGGGCGATCACCCGGAGCTGCCCGTCCCGGTTGACCACGTCCAGTGGTCGGCCGTCCAGCTCGGAGCCGGCAGCGACCGGCACCTCGGCCACCGGCAGCGCGTGGCGGTCGACCGGGATGGTGGTGATCACCGCGCGTTCGGTGAGCGCCCCGATGAAGGCCGGGGCGGCCAGGTAGGAGACCGATCGGGACACCCCGAGAGCGAAAGCCTCCTCCACCCGCTCGGCGAAGTCACCGTCAAAGAGCCGCAGCACCACCCGCAGGTCGTCATGGAGGTCCCGAGCGGCCAGCGCCGCCTCCAGGTTGGCCACGTCGTCGGTCGACGCCACCACCAACGCCTGGCAGTCGGCAACCGACGCGGCGACGAGGATCTCCGGTAGCGCGGCGTCCCCGACGATCAGCGGCACCTCCAGTTGGCGGGCCAGGGCGGCGCCGCGCGGCTCCGGGTCCTTGTCGATCGCGACCACCTCGACGTCGTACTCGCGGAGCTGGGCCATCACCCGGGTCCCCACGTTGCCGAGGCCGATCACCACGACATGCCCGGCGCGGTGCGGTTGCAGTCGGCCGGTGTGCAGGGCCAGCCGCGCGTTGACGATGCCGTCCACCACCACGGCGGTGATCAGCGGGATCAGCGCCAACCCGGCGAGGTTGAGCACGACCTGCATGATCTGTGCGCTGGCCGCCTTGCCGGTGTCCGGGTCGGCGCCGCTGAGCGTGGTGACCAGCGTCAGGTAGAGCGCCTCGGCCGGGGAGACGCCCTCGGCTCGGGAGATCAACGCCCCGAGCACCACGATAACCGCGAGCACCAGCATCACCGCGACGCCGATCTTGCGGGTGGCGAAGCCGCGTACCGCGCCCATGAGCACCGTCATCGGGCGACGGCGGCGACGCGCCCGGACCAGCCGACGGGCGGCGACCTCGGTGCCGGGCGGCTGCCCGGTCGCCTCGGCCAGCACCAGGTCTGCACCGGCCTGCTCGGCCGGCAGCAACTCCACCCCCTGCTGCTCGGTGATGTGGGCCAGCGCGCAGACCACGTCCTGCGGCCGGACGTCGGCCCGGCGGGCCACCCGCAGCGTCTTGTCCCGATGTTGGAAGGAGCTCGGGTCGACCTCACCGAGCGCGGCGGCCACGAACGCCGGCGCGGCCATCTCGGCGTCGGAGAGCACCTCGACCGGCGCCTTGAGCAGCTTGCGGACGCCGTCGGCGAGGGTGCCGTTGAACATCCGCAGCACCTGGCGGACCCGCTGGTCGACCGCCTGGGCGCAGAGCGCGGCGTAGAGATTGCCGACGTCGTCCTGGTGCAGCAGCGCCAACCCGGCCGCCCCGGCCAGGCCGGCGGCCTCGAAGGTGGCCACGTCCAGCCGGTCCGAGCGGACCACCCGGAGCCCGCGCAGCCCGGCCACGTCCGGACCGTTGCTGCGGTAGCGCTCGGGCACCACCACGGTCACCCGGGCGCCGCCGTCCGGCAGCTCGGATTCGAGCATCGCCCGGGCCACGTAGTAGGCGAGCGCGTCCCGCCCGCAGATCACGTAGTGCGGACGCGGGTCACCGGCGGACCGCAGCCGCCAGTTCCAGTCGACCGCTCGTCGCGCCCGGTCCCGCCACGGCTCCGCCATGCCCGGATCGTAACCAGCACGACCACGGCGGGCGACCCTGTCCGGATCATCCCCGAGCAGGCATGCCAGCCCGGGTGGCGGGTAGAGCAGCGGCATGCAGACCTTCCTCCCGTACCCGGGCTTCCTGGCCAGCGCCCGCACGCTGGACCAGAAACGGCTGGGCAAGCAGCGGGTGGAGGCCATCCAGGTACTACGCGGGCTCACCTGGCCCGGGTACGGCTGGCGCAACCACCCGGCCGTGAAGATGTGGGCCGGGTACGAGGAGGCGCTCACCCGGTACGGGCTGGACATGTGCGCGGTGTGGTCCGAGCCGGGGCGGGCCGACACCTGCGCCACCACGTTGACCGTCGACCTCGCCACCGCCTGTGGGGGTGGCCCGGTGCGTACCCAGGACGAGTTGGCCGAGGCCGGTGACCTGCCACCCTGGCTGGGCCGCGACGACCTGCACCTGAGCCACCGCTCGTCCCTGCTGCGCAAGGATCCCGCGCACTACGCCCCGATCTTCGGCGAGGACGTGCCGGCGGACCTGGAGTACGTCTGGCCCGCCTCCGATCGCGCCCACCGTTGCCTACCAGCCGACTGACGCTCGGTGCGGCAGACTGGACCCTCCGTCACTCCCGGAGGTGCTCATGGCGCTGTCGCAAGTGGTGGGTCGGTTTCTCGGTGTACGCCAACACCAGGTGGACCCCGGCGGTGGTGGGGCCGACCGCGTGCCGCAACCGGTCTCGGCGGTGGTGGTGGGTGGCGGCATCGCCGGCATGTCGGCGGCGGTGGTGCTGACCGAGCGGGGTGTGACGGTGACGGTGCTGGAGGCGGCACCGACCGTGGGCGGCCGGCTCGGCGCCTGGCCGGAGGCACTCCCGGACGGCACGCAGCAGAACGAACACGGCTTCCACGCGTTCTTCCGGCAGTACTACAACTGGCGGTCCATCCTGCGCCGGGTCGACCCCGACCTGGGCTTTCTCAGGCCGATTCCGGGCTATCCGATCCTCAGTGCGCAGTGGCCGACCGAGGAGTTCGGCCGGCTGCCGCCCGCGCCGCCGGCGAACCTGCTCGCGCTGCTGCTGCGCAGCCCCAGCCTGCGCCTGGCCGACCTGCGGCGGATGGACCGGGACGCCGCGCTGCCGCTGCTCAGCTACGACCCCGTCCGCACCTACGCCGAGCTGGACGACACGACCGCCGACGATCTGCTGGCCTCGCTGCGGCTGCCGGACCGGGCCCGGGCCATGCTGTTCGAGGTCTTCTCGCACTCGTTCTTCAACCACGAGGCGGAGATGTCGGCCGCCGAGATGGTCGCGCAGTTCCATTTCTACCTGCTCGGCAACCCGGAGGGGCTGGCGTTCGACTGCCCGGACGAGGACTACGCGACGGCGATCTGGGAGCCGCTGACCCGACACGTGGAGAAGCACGGCGGCCGGGTGTCGACCGGCTCCACCGTGACCGGCGTGCATCGTGGCGCCGACGGTTGGCGGGTGACGACCGCCGACGGCAGCAGCCACGCCGCGGGCCACGTGGTGCTCGCCGTCGACCCTCCGGCCCTCGCCGCGCTCGTCAGGGCCTCCCCCGACCTGGCCGAGCAGGCGCCGGAGCTGGTGGCGCGGATGCCCGCCTTCGGCAGGCCCGGCCCGCCGTACGCGGTGGCGCGCTACTGGTGCGACGGCGACGTCGCGCCCGGACGGGCGGTGTTCAGCGGAGTGTCCCGGCAACCCACGTTGGACTCGGTGACGCTCTATCACCGGCTGGAGAACGAGTCGCGGCGCTGGGCGCGACGGACCGGCGGCTCGGTTGTCGAGCTGCACGCGTACGCCTGCGATCCCGGGGTGCCGGCCGAGGAGTTGGCCGAGCGGATGCGCCGCGAGCTGGTGGCGCTCTGGCCGGAGGCCGCTGGCCTGCGGGTCCGCGAGCTACGCGCCCGGGTGGAGGCGCAGGCACCGGCGTTCACTCCGGGCAGCCACGCCTGGCGCCCCGGCGTACGCACCGACGCCGTCGGCCTCTATCTGGCGGGGGACGGGATCGCCACGGACTTCCCGAGCGCGCTGATGGAACGCTCCGCGGCGACCGGCATCATCGCCGCGAACCACATCCTGCGCGCCGAGGGTGGCTCGGCCGAGCCGGTGCGCTCGGTCCGACCCCGGGGTCTGCTGGCCGGCCGCGGTCAACAAAACTAACAAATCACCCATAAGCGACGTTCCCTTGTCGTACGCTCGGTTGATCATCCGTCGATCGACCGGGCGGGAGGGCAGCGGGGGATGTCACCACTGCACCGCGCCGGCGACGAGCACCGTCCATTGGTCGAGGAGACCGACCGGGGCGACCCGTACCCGCTGATCCACGATGAGCGCTCCTGTGTCGTGATCGCCCTTCGACTGGGCTGGTGGATGGCGGACGCCTACCACCACGGGCAGCACGCCGATCCCGGCACCGCCACCGCTCCCGCCCGCCCGGCCGGCCCACCGGCCAAGCTCTCCAACCTCACCGAGATGTCCACCCCTCGGCGGATGCGCATGTACCTCGACGGCGTGGACGTCGCGTTGGCGCAGATCGCCGAACTCACCCGGCACGCCGGGCCACTGCCCGACTCGTCTGCCGCCCGTGGTCGACTGCCCGACCTGGACCGGCCCGGCCCGGACGAACTCGCGCCGCTGCTGCTCGCCCTCGACGACCTCAACGTGGAGGTGCTGCGCTGGGCGATGGCCACCAACCACCGGGTCGGGCTGGCCTACCGGCTGGGCCGGTCGCTGGCCGACACCGTCCGAGCCGGCGATGCCGCCCAACTGCTCCAGCGCTTCGGCGGCCGGCAGATCCAGATCAGCCGGTGGCTGGACGAGCTGGCGAGCGTGCTGCCGCCGTACTCGGCCGCCGTCGTACGTCGGTCGTTGGCCGCCTGGGCGGCGGCGGTGGATCGGGCCGGCCGGGGCGACCCGGCCGAGCCGAAACCCGCCGACCTGAGCCGGGAGCTGCGCAACCAGGGGCACCTGTGGCGCGACGTGCTCACCGGTGGCCTGCATCCGCGCGACCTGCTCGACGAGGAGGACTACGCGGTGGTCGCCCGGAATCTGATCATCCGGGACCGGCGACTGGTGGCGCAGGCGGCCCGGGGGATCTTCTGGCCGGTGCTGGTGCCGCTGCTGTTGGTGCTCTTCGCGGTGGTCGGGGTGAGCGCCGCCGCGGCCGCCGGGTCGCCGACCACCCGGGCCACCGTCGCCCTGGTGGGGCTCGGCGCCGGGCTGGCCGCCATCTGGCGATCGGTGTCCGGGCCGGCGCTGGAGATAGCTGGCGAGGTCAACCGGCCGCTGCTGGACAGCGAGCTCACCGCGCGGATGGCCGTGCGCCTGGACCGCCCGCTGGCGGCTGCCCGACAGACGGCCGGAGGAACCACCCGGACCCGCCGCCAACGCCGCCCCGACGAGCCGGAGGGGCGATCGAAATACGTTGCCCGTCTCTCCCGCGCCGACCTACCGTGATCGCGCAAGGTCAACCACCGCCGCGGGAGCAGCTCATGACGATGTCGCACGTCACCACCGTGCCATCGACGCTGCCCGGTGACGGTTGCCGAGCGGAAGGTCCCAGGGCGGGCCGGCCCGACTGACGCGTACCCGTACGCGCCGAGCCGCCCGTCCGACAGCCGGACCGGGCGGCTCTTCGCCGTCCGGCACCACTCTGGAAGGAGATCCCGGTGGACGCCGTCCTCGTCATCAACGCCGACCTCGGCCCGCTGCACCGGGTCACCGTCCAACACGCCGTCCGGATGCTCTGCCGCCGGGTCGCCGAGATCCACGAGGCCGAGCCGGACCAGGTGATCGGGGTCTTCCCGATGCCCCGGGTCGTACGGCTGGTCCGCTACGTGGTCACCCGGTGGCGGTTCAGCTCCGGGCCGGCCTGGTCCCGCGCGGGAGTGCTGCGCCGCGACGACCGGTGCTGCGCGTACTGCGGCGGCCCGGCGTCGACCATCGACCACGTCCTGCCCCGCTCGCGCGGTGGCCGGAACACCTGGCGGAACACCACCGCCGCCTGCTACGGCTGCAACCAGCGCAAGGGCGACCGGACGCCGGCCGAGGCGGGCATGCCGCTGCGCCGCGAGCCGGTGAACCCGGGCTGGGCGGCGCTCGCCGGGTCGTGACGGGCCGGCCGGCGGGAACGGGGGGCCGCGCTGGGGGTACGCCCCCCGGCGCGGCACCCGCCGGCCCCGGTCAGTTGGCGCGCTCCTTGACCTTCGGCTTTGGGCGGCCGCTGGGACAGCTCACCCGAATCTGGCTGCTGTGCTCGTTCGAGACCAGTACGACCTCGACCCGCTTCGCCGGGCCCGGGTCGTACGCCTCGGCCCGGAACCCGGATGCGGGTGCCACCGCCAGCACCTCAGCCGACCCACCGACGCAGCGGACGGTGACCGTCCCACCGCGAGCCCTCACCGGAATCCCCGACGCCGGGCTCGGCGCAGGCTGAGGGGTGGACGCAACCCCGGCGGAGGGCTGTCCGGTGCTGCTCGCCGACGGGTTCGGAGCACGCGTACCCACCGGACCGGCCGGACTGGTCCGGGCGCTGGGCGGACTGCCGCTGGCCGGGGCGGCGGTGGGCCGAGGGGTCACCTCGCTCGGATCGGCGGCCAGCGGCAGCCCCACGGTGGTGGTGCCGCCCGACCCGATGCCGGTCCTCGACAAGCCCGCTTCCTGCCGCCGGTTGCTGAAGTCGCCGAGCGAGCCGGCCATCGCCACCACGGCGACCACCGCGCCGCCGACCGCCAGCACCGCCCGCCGCCTGTGCTGACGCCAAGACCGCCTTCGGGTACGACCCGGCACCGCGCCCACGTGTCCAGCGGCGTTGGTGGAGTTGGCGGCGTTGGTGGCCTTCGCGGTCGATCTGTCGCTGGTGGTCGGGCCGCCCGCGATGAGCAGGATTCGGGCCGCTTCGGCAGCCGGTGGGCGGTCGGCGGGGTCCCGGGCCAGACACCAGCGGTAGAGCCGGTGGACCTCGGCGGGCACTCCGTCGATGGCCGGCAGCAGGTTCGGGTCGGTGGGTGTGTCCGGATGGGTACGCGAGTGCGGATCGGTGCGCGGGTGCGGGTGCGGGTGCGGACCGTCGGTGTGCGGTTGCGGGCCTTGCGGCGCGGCCTGCGCCTCGGCACTCTGTGGCAACCGACCGGTGAGGACGGTGTGCATGAGCAGGCCGAGGGCGTACACGTCGCTGGCCGGCAGCACCTCGCCGGCCGCCAGCCGTTCCGGGGCGAGGTAGGCCGGCGTACCCAGCAGTCGCCCCTCAAAGTCGATCTCCGAGTCGCCGACGACCGCCGCGATGCCGAAGTCGAGCACCTTCGCCCCGGTGGGGGTGAGCATCACGTTGCCCGGCTTGATGTCGCGGTGCACCAGGCCCTGGGCGTGCGCGGCCGTGAGCGCGGCGGCCACCTCGGCACAGACCCGCAGGCCGGCGCGCGGGGACAGCGGGCCTGCGGCCAGCCGTTGTTCGAGGGTGTGGCCGCCGAGCAGCTCCATCACCACGAACGGCACCGGTGCGCCGTCGAGCGGCGATTCGCCATAGTCGTAGACGCTGGTGACGTGCGGGTGCGACAGCTTCGCCGCCGCCTTGGCCTCGGCCCGGATCCGTTGTCGAGCGTTGACGTCCGAGGTGACGAGCACCTTGACCGCGACGTCCCGTTCGAGCACCTCGTCGTACGCCCGGTGGACCGCGGACATGCCGCCACTGCCGAGGCGTTCCAAGAGCCGGTAGCGGCCCGCAAGCAACTGATCACGCAGCACGACGGACAGCCTGCCGCACGGACCCCGCCGGGCACTAGTCGGGCATCGAACTATTCCGATACACCACCGATTTTCGGTCCGTCAACTCTGCCACGTTGTCGTACTAGCGAAAGTGACCCGAGTTGCGAGGGCGATTGAGCGCCAGCCGGCGCGCAAACCCCATGAATCGTCAGCCCACTTGATCGACGCGATATCGCCGAACTCGCGGCATCCAGCAGTCGGCGATACCCCGATCTCGGCGATCTCGTGTCGATCATGGCGGTCAGTCGCCGGACGGTGGCCGCCAGGCGAAGCGGGGCAGTCGGCGCTCGGTCATCGCCGCCACCCCTTCCCGGGCTTCGCCGCTGGTCGACACCTTCTGGTGCCACCACGCGAGCCGGGCCGGCCCGGCACGGTCGTCGACGATCTCCTTGGCGGCCGCGATGCTCAACGGCGAACGCTGCGCGATCGTCGCGGTGAGGTCGTCGACGCGCGCGGCGAGCCGGTCACCTGGCAGGACCTCGTCGACCAGGCCGATCCGCAGGGCGCGCTCGGCGTCGATCAGATCGGCGGTGAAGAGCAGATGCTTGGCAGCGGACGGACCGACCAGCCGGGCCAGCCGGCGGGTGGTCGGTGCCGGGTAGACCAGCCCGAGCCGCGCCGGGGGTACGCCGAACCGGGCGTCGTCGGTGGCGATCCGCAGGTCGCAGGCGACCGCGAGCTGGGAACCGCCCCCGACGCAGGCGCCCCGGATCGCCGCCACGGTCGGCTTGGCGAAGCGGGCCAGTCGCTCCTCGGCAGCCACCGCGATGCTCGCGTCACCAGCGTCCAACAGCTCGGCGAGGTCGCCCAGGTCGGCACCGGCGCAGAAGGCGTCGCCCGCTCCGGTGAGCACCAGCGCCCGCACGTCGGGGTCTGGCTCCAGCCGGTCCAGCAGCTCGGGAAGCTGTCGCCACATGGCAGCGGTCATCGCGTTGCGGCGGGCTGGGTTGTGGATCACCACGGTCGCCACCGGTCCGGTCACCTCGACGGTCAACTCCGCGTCCGACACGTCCGTCCCTCCCCCTGCAAGCCGGCGATGCCACCGATGCGGCGACCATAACGGCGCGGGCCCGACGACCACCCGTGAGGGTGGCCGCCGGGCCGGTGCGGCGCTCGGTCAGGTCAGGAGACGTTGACCGCGGTGTCGTCGACCACGAAGGACGTCTGCAGCGAGGAGTCCTCGGTGCCGGTGAACTTCAGGGTGACGGTCTGGCCGGCGTACGCGGCCAGCGAGAAGGTCCGCTGGGTGTAGCCGGCGGCCTTGTTCAGGTTCGAGTAGGTCGCCAGCGTGGCCAGCACGGTCCCGCCCGAGTTCAGCACCTGCACGTTCAGCTTGTCGTACTGGACGCTGGTGGTGGTCTCGGCCGAGTCGATGTGCAGCCAGAAGCTGAGCTGGTACGACGAGCAACCCGACGGCAGGCTCACCGACTGGGCGAGCGTGTCGGTGTGGGTGCTGCCGTAGCCGTCCAGCCACGCCTTGTACGACCCGGTGCGGGCGGGCTGGCCGCTGTCGGTGGTGATCACGCCCGAGCTGGCGGTCCAGCCGGTCGCGCCGGATTCGAAGCCCGGGTTGGCCAGCTTCTGGCCCGGTGACGTGCAGCCGCCGCCGCTGCCGTTCACGGTCAGCGTGTAGGTCGCGCTCCGGGTGACCGAACCCACGCCGTTCACGGTGACCGAGTAGGTGCCCGGCGGAGTGCTCGCCGAGGTGCTGATGGTGAGGGTGGACGAGCCGCCCGAGGTCACCGAGGCGGGGCTGAACGAGGCGGTCGCCCCGCTCGGCAGGCCGGACGCGGAGAACGTCACGGTCTGCGCCGAGCCGCTGGTGGTCGCGGTCGACACGGTGGTCGACGCCGAGGAACCCGGGTTGACCGAGCCGGCGGTCGGCGAGAGCGCCACCGAGAAGTCGTTGCCGGTCGAGCAGGGCGCGTCGTTGCCGGCCACGTTCACCGCCGTCCAGGCGGCCTGCACGGTCTTGTACTCGGTCGAGCAGCTGCCGTACAGGTCGGTGGCCGCCCGCAGGCTGTAGGCCCGCGCGGTGTTCGCCGGGTTGCTGGTGTTGACGTACGAGGTGTTGGAGGTGAAGTAGACGTCCAGCGCCCGGTACCAGATCTTCTCCGCCTTGGCCCGGCCGATGCCGGTCACCGCGGGGGCGGAGCCGCAGACCGGCGAGGTGCCGTACGCGGTGGAGCCGGTGCCCTCGGCCAGGTTGAAGTAGAAGTGGTTGGCCACGCCGGAGGAGTAGTGCACGTCCTTGTTCTTGGTGCCGGTGGACCAGCAGCTGTCGGACGAGCCGTCCAGCGACGGGTTGTACATGTAGCGCAGCGGCGTACCGTTGCCGTTGATGTTGATCTTCTCGCCGACCTGGTAGTCACCCGGGTCGCTCGGCGCGGCGGCGTAGAACTCCATCATGTTGCCGAAGATGTCGCTGGTGGCCTCGTTGAGGCCGCCGGACTCACCGGAGTAGACCAGGCCGGACAGCGCCTCGGTGACGCCGTGGCTCATCTCGTGCCCGGCCACGTCCAGCGAGACCAGCGGGCGGGAGTTGCTCGACCCGTCGCCGTAGGTCATCTGGGCACCGTCCCAGAACGCGTTGACGTAGTTGTTGCCGTAGTGCACCCGGCTCGGCACGCCCTGGCCGTTGCCGAAGATGCCGTTGCGGCCGTGCACGTTCTTGAAGTAGTCGAACGTCTTGGCGGCACCGAAGTGGGCGTCCACGGCGGCGGACTGCCGGTTGGAGTTGGCGCCGTTGCCCCACGCGTTGTCGGCGTCGGTGAAGGTGGTGCAGGTGGACGTGCCGTTGTTCATGTCGCAGGTACGGCCGTTGCCGTGCGACGGGTCGATCATCTGGTAGGTGCTACCGGAGAGCGTCGTGTCGATGCTGACCGTGCCGGTGTAGATGCCCTGGCCGCTGCCGACCACCGACTCGATCTCGTCGAACGATCCGACGGCCGCGCCGGTGGTGGCATCGGTGATCACGTGCAGCCGGGACGGGGTCTGCCCGTCGGGCTGCCAGCCGCTGACCACGGTCTCCCAGGCCAGCCGGCCCTGACCGGAGCTGGCGTCGACGAACAGCTCCGGGGCGCCCACCGCCTCGGCCTTGCCGGTGAACCCGGCGCGAGCGGTCTTCTTCGCCGCCGCGGCCGAGATCTTGGCCGTGGTGCCGAGGGTCAGCGGTGCGGCCAGACCGACCGAGCTGCCGGCGTAGGTGCCGTTCGGCGCGGCGTGGATGACGAAGTCACCGCCGTACACCCGCAGCCCGTGATAGGTCCGGGTGTAGCGGGTGTGTGTGGCACCCGTGGCGTCCACCTTGGTGCTGTACACCTGGTAGGACTCGGCGTTCGAACCCTGGACGGCGCCGGGGTTCGTTCGTAGGACGGTCGCTGCCTGGGCCGCGGCGGAGGCATCCGGCGCGGGGGCGGTGGGCGGAGCCGCGTGCGCCGCGGTGGCGACGCAGGTCAGCAGGCCGCTGGTGAGCAGCGCTGCGCTGACAGCGGCGATGGTTCGTTTCACGTGCCCTCCTGGAAGGGAAGAGGTTGTGACGGGGGTAGTCACGCATGTAGATATAGCGATGTGTTGGGGAAAAGAGAAGCCTTGGACCGCTCCCAGACATCGACAGTGGCCGTTCGGATGATGGATGCAACCAGGGAACCGGCCGCTGGACCCGCGCGTCGGAGCGGCATGAGACCCGCCTCGACAACCGGCGTCCTGACTACGCTGCTGGTCGCCGTCCTGGCCGGCTGTACCAGCGCCGACCCGGCCGGCACCGCCCCCGCCACCAGCTCTTCGTCACCGCCGACCAGCGCCCCCACCACCCCGGGCGCCCCCGCTCCGACCGTCCCGCTCCCCGGCGCCACCAGCAACACCGCCGGCCCGGTGGCGCTCACCCGCACCGGCGGCTTCGCCGGCCGCGGCGACCGGGTGACCGTCGAACCCGACGGTCAGTGGACCGCGGTGGACCGGGCGGGCAGCCGCCGTACCGGCCGCCTCAGCTCGGCCGACCTCGGCCGGCTACGTGGGCTGACCGCCGACCCACGGCTGGCCGCCGAGGCGCGCCGCACGACCACCCCGACCGGCTGCGCGGACGTGTTCACCTATCGGGTGACCGTCGGCACCCTCGAGACCGGGTACACCGACTGCCCGACCGACGAGGCGCCGCCCCCGGCCACCCGGGCGCTGGTCGAGCTCCTCCTGCGGGCCACGGTCTGACCGGCGGGCGCTCAGACCAGGTAGTCCGAGGGCAGGCCGGTGCCACGCAGCTCCACCGGCAGGTGCGCCACGTCGTTGAACGCGATCAGGTTGGGCGGCCCGGCCGACCCGTACCGGATGACGGTCAGTCCCGTGTTGTGCTGATTCAAGCCCAGCCACCGCCGCTCCGGCGCGTCCAGGGCGTGCCGGACCAGCCAGGCGATCAGGTAGTTGTGCGTCACGACCAGTTCGCGGACCGGCTCGGCCTCCTCGGCTCCATCGTCGACCGGGCCAGTGAACTCCCCCACCGCCGCCGCCGTCACCCGTGGCCCGTCGGCCCGCTCGACCGCCGAGAAGCCGGCGAGGAACTCGGCGTACCGCGGCGGCAGGCCGGCCGGATCCGTGTCGTGTGGGAGGTGGTCGCCGGCCAACTCCGTCCCGTACACCGGGACTCCGGGCAGCGACGCCGCGACCAGCTCGGCGGTCTCCGCGGCCCGGCGTAACGGGCTGTGGTGCACGGCGGCGAACGGCCGACCCCGCAACCGCTCGCCGAGCAGCCGGGCCTGCCGCCGACCCCGCTCGGACAGGCCAGCCTCCGGCGACTCCATCGCCGCGCTCTCCTGCTCGCCGTGCCGGGTCAGGTACAAGATCCGGGTCGTCATGCCCCCAGCCCATCACGACGGGAGGCGCAGAGTCGACCCCCACGCCTCCCGTCGATCGGCCGCGCCCCTCAGGCCCGCGGGAACATCTGGCCGATGCGAATCCTGTTGCCGAACGGGTCCCGAATGCCGAAGTCGATCCCGTACGGGCGCTCCATCGGCTCGTCGGTGATCTCGACACCCTTGGCCACCAAGCCCTCGTACGTCTTGTGGGCGTCGTCGGTCGTCATGAAGAGGGAGCCGCCCAGCGCGCCCTTGGTGAGCAGTTCCCGCACCTGCTCGGCCGTGGCCGGGTCCATCGCTGGCGGACCCGGCTTCTCCAACAGGATCTCGCGCTCCGGGTCGCCGGGCAGGTTCACCGTCAGCCAGCGCATGAAGCCGAGATCCTGGTCGGTGTTCAGCTCCATGCCGAGCTTGTTCACGTAGAAGTCGAGCGCCTCGTCCTGGTCGAGGACGTAGATCTGAGAGCGGCTGATCGCGTTCATCGTCATGGGAATCACGCTAGACGCCGACCCTGACCTGCTGCTTATCCAAAACTGCTGGGTCTCGTCCAGGATTTGGTGAAGCAGGACGGCACGTTGGTCGGCACCGCCCGGCGGCGGAAATCCGTCGGCGACTCCCCGACGATCTGCCGGAACGTCCGGCTGAACGTGCCCAGGCTGCTGAAGCCGACCGCGAAGCAGATGTCGGTCACCTCCCGCTGAGTCTCGACCAGCAACGACATCGCCCGCTCCACCCGCCGCCGCTGCAGGTAGCGGTGCGGGGTCTCGCCGAAGGTGGCCCGGAAGGTCCGGATGAAGTGCGCCTCGGAGACGTGCGCGATCCGGGCCAGCGCCGGAATGTCCAGCGGATCGGCGTACGCCCGGTCCATCGCGTCCCGGGCACGCAGCATCGCCCGGTTCGATTCCTCCACGGCACGACTCATCGGCTCGCGTACACACCCGCTCTGTCGGACGGGCCGACCGCCCGTACTCGTGGTCGCCGCCCAGCATACGGCCGGTGCCCGCGGTCTCCTCTCGCAGATGATCGACCGAAGCGGCACAGTGGACCGGTGCGGGCAGCCACGGGACCCAGCGCGAGGGCGCAGATATTCATCAGCCACGCCGGTTGTGACCGGGACTGGGCGGAGTGGGTCGGCTGGGAGCTGCAGAATGCCGGCTATCGGGTCGAATTGGGTCTCTGGGACTGGGAGGTGGGCGAGAACATCATTGTCAAGATCCGGGATGCGCTGCAGCGCTGCGATCTGATGATCGCTCTGTTCTCCGAGGGGTATTTCGACGCCGAGAGGCACACCACGGTCGAATGGTCTGCCCTGTTGCACGACAGGCAGGCCTCCCAGCCGCTGATCCTGCCCCTACGGGTGGAGATGGTCACCCCGCCCCGCATCCTCGCCGCGCTGTTGTGCGAGGACCTGTTCGATGTGCCGGAGGTCGAGGCCCGCAGACGTCTGCTGAACGTGGTCCGGGGCAAGCGCCGACCGAATAGCCGCCCTCAGTTTCCTGGGAGCGGTGGCGACTGTCGCGTCCAGCAGCCGCAGGACAAGCCGCCAAGGTCCTTGCCGGACGCCCAGCACGGGGCTGCGTGGGTGCCGAACGACGTTGAGCGTGCCGCAGCCTGGGAGCTACACGTCGAGCTGATCACTCGAGTGACAGCGGTTCCGCTGCAACACGGACTCCTTCGCGAGGCGTTATCGAGCATGTACTCATTGTTCGGCAGCTTTCGCGAGATCCTCCGGCGGTACGGCCCGGACCTGGCGGCATCCACGAACGACAGCGATTTCAACCTTGGCTATTCCGTCGTCACGATGCTCAACTACGGCATTCGGCCCGTCCTGTCGTACTGGCACCCTGAGCTGGAGGCATGGGAGGACCTACGCAGCGCCGGCGCCTCACGGTTGGAGCACGAGCGTCGGTGGCACCGCGCCGACGAGTTGCGGGCCAGGCTAGCCCTGACCCGCGAGCAGTTGTCCGAATACGCCAGCCTCCTCGCCAACGCAACCGGCACCCGCGACCTGTACGCGGCACCCGCTGAGCCGTACCTGCTGCCACCGACCGGTCTGAAATAGGCCTCAACTTTGGTCGCGCCCCAGGCGAGCACATGGGCAAGGCTCGACTCACGCTCTCCTTCTGGCGAGCCAGGAGGTGTGTTCCCGAGAGATCGCCTGTTCTGCGTCATCGACGAACCGCGACCAGGCCAACTCGTCCTCGTCGACCTGCCGATCCCCCATCGTACGAACCAGTGCGATTTCCCTAGCCGCGAGTGCGTACGATTCAGACAGATTCTGATGGTCTTTTGTCTGCACCCAAGCGCTTATCCCGGCCGCGATTGCGGCGGCAACCCCGAGCAGATCCACCTCGGCGATGCCGAAGGCTTTGATCATCCCCAGCAGAGCTCCGGCGAGCTGGAAGGAAATCGCTGCGGCGAACCACCGCTTCACACGTGCCCGGTTACTGATGGCCCTGTCTGAATACCATTGGATCTGACCGTCCAGACGCTCGTGCAGATAGGTGGCGCGACGCACCGAAAGAGGCTGGTCACGAAGCAACGTCATCTGCTCCGTGACTTGACTGCCACTGACAACAGCCCTCAACTCGGTCGTCTTCATCGCTTCCACCACTTCCCGCAGACGCAGGAGAAGCAGTTGGGTGGCCCCCTGACCATTGGACAGGCCGAAGATCCCCCCGCCTACGCTGTACTGCCAGCACAACGTCTTAATCGACTCGGCCGCAGCGCGACCTTCGTACCAGGTGCGCTCCGGTCTCGTCACCAGGAAGAAGATGGTGACGCCGATACCGACCAGGAACGCAACGCCGGCAACAGCCCCGCCTGCATCGAATTCACGGCCACCTATTGACAGGTCCACGTTCGTGGCACCGCCCACAGCCGCGATCAGGGCTACCAACAAGCCGGCACCCGTGAGCCGCACGTAGCTGTCCTGACCGCTTCTCGAGGCTCCCCTCGCGTCAGCAAGCAGGCTCGGGAAGCCCTTCTCCAAGGTCATCTCAACAGCCATTTGTCTACACCTGAACCGCAGGGCCTTCGAACGAGGATCGGGCCTTCCTTGGTGACGAAAGAAGGTGCATATCTCCTCATACAGACCCCTCGATCTCGATCGTCTCGGCAGCATAGCCACTCTAAGACTGGTGCGCCACGCATTGACCGAACGCAGACAGCGCTCCGCTGAACCGCATATCGAATTCGTGCACGCCGTGTTGCACGACGAGCGGCAGCGAGGGCTATCCGTCGGGCCGGACGCACAAGCTCCTTGCTGACATAGCCGGCTACCAGCCTCACGCACTCTGCGCCGTCGCGACCACGTTGACCTCGGGGCGCTGGGCTCATCGGCCTTCGCTGTGCCGGCCTCACCGAGGCGAGGGGCCCTACGGCACGTCCTGGCTCACTGCTAACGGGTCAGGGCGCGCATCTCGCTTCACACCGGCGTCCCATCACATGCTTGACATGATCGGCGAGACGCAAGCGGCCCGCCCTCAGGTTCGAGTCGAGCCCGGCCGTGGATGTCGTCGCGTTCCAGCGCTACAGGCGGCTGGCTTGGTGTTCAAGGAAGTCTCGCGCGTCTGCTTGGGCCTCGGGCGACGCCGCCGCATGCCTGGTCGCCAGTCGCAGCAGCTCAAGCCAATTGGAGGTGTCGGAAGGGCCGGTGTTGAGTAGCCGGTTGGCCATCCAGACGGTCAACGGGGTCGGCTTGCGGAGCAACGATTCGGCGAGCAGCGGAGGGTAGCCGCGCCACGCCTCCAGGGCGTGCACGATCGGACCTGGACTGCCCAGGTCAGCGTCGTCGAGGCGCTCCATGAGCGAGTAGAGCAGCGGTGCCCAGCGCTCCGGGTCGTCCCGCTCGACCAGCTCGGCACAGATCGCCTGTAGCCGCCCGGCGCCGTCGGCGTCGATGTTCATCGGGTCGAAGTCGAGCAGCGTAAGCCCCTCCAGCTCGGCGGCAATCCGAGTCAGGCTCCGGCTCATGCTCAAAGCCTACGGCCATCGCTGACTGGTCCCTGCACACCCCGCGCCTAGCCCAGCTGCCACCGACCGTGACCACGCCGAACGAGCAATCAAGGCCCGGCTGTCGTGTATCTGCTGGGACGAAACGTGAAGCATCAGGTGGGACCAGGCACTCGGAGCCGGCTCACTGACGCGGCTCACGCTCCGGGCAGTCGGTGTACAGCCAGGTTGCCGCAAGGTCCTGGCTCGTCACGATCAGCCTTCCGGAGAGACAGACGATTTCGTGTTGGCACCCGTGTTCGTGCGGCAGCACTTCGTCCAGCATCATGTCCCGGAGTTGGGCCACGTTCAGCCCTTGGTCGGCCGGCTCAATCGTCAGGCTCTGCACGCCGCTGTAGCGGATCGTCAGGTCTTCCTCGTGCTTCCAACAGTTGTGCCGCAGGTACAACTCAAGCCAGCGGCTTCCGTCCGTCTCACCGGACGTCAGTCGCGCGGGGCTCAGGTTCTTGACGCACCGCTGACCGAAAAAGTCGTAGTGGCCGGGGTCCGTAGCGAACCTGCGTGCTCCCTCGGGCAACGAGTCAGCAAGTGACGGCAACTGCCGTAGGTATGTCTCGGGGTCCAGAGCCATGCCGTGGCTGGTCCGCTCAACGCTGACATACCTCACTGCCGCGCCCCCTCCGATCCCGCCAACCGCAGCTCTGGCAGGCGAGGAGCATCATCGCACCTACTGCGGAACGAAGGGGAGATCGTTTAGCCGGACGTCTCGCCCACGTCCCGAGACTGATCTGTCACGCAGGTCCCGAGACCCGACATCGCCGGCAGCCCGGCCGCTCCCCGGCCGGCTCACGGCAGGGCCGGGCGGGAACCGCCTGGTGAATTGGAGCCCCCGGCCGGGATCGAACCGGCGACATCTCGCTTACAAGGCGAGTGCTCTGGCCAGCTGAGCTACAGGGGCGCGTGCGCCGGGGTCAGCATAGCGACTGACATCCGAATATCCCGCTCGCGAGGGCTCCCGAGCACGGGAAACGTCAACAACCCGACGCCCGCGCATCCTGCGGCGCGTCGATTGATGCCCGACCGTGCCCGGGTGCCCGTATTGCGTAGGAGTTGTTCCGGATCCAGATCATCCTCGCCTTGGCAGTACGCGAAAACCCGTTTACGGTGCAGTGACACGGACGATAGACCGGCCGCCCCTCCGCGACCGACCCCCGTCCGCTGACCGGCACGGCCTCCGTGCCGGTCGCTCCTTCACTCGGATCGTCCGGCACGTTCCTGCCGGTGAAAGGAAGCGCTTCACCATGGCTACGGTCACTTACTCCAAGGCGTCCCGGGTCTACCCGGGCCAGGAGCGTCCCGCTGTCAACGAACTGGACCTCGAGATCGGCGACGGCGAGTTCCTCGTCCTGGTCGGCCCCTCCGGTTGTGGCAAGTCCACCAGCCTGCGGATGCTCGCCGGGCTGGAGGACGTTGACGCCGGCTCGATCTACATCGACCAGCGTGACGTCACCCACCTCCCTCCGAAGGCCCGCGACATCGCGATGGTCTTCCAGAACTACGCTCTCTACCCGCACATGACGGTGTACGAGAACATGGCGTTCGCCCTCAAGCTGCGCAAGACCTCCAAGTCGGAGATCGACCGGCGGGTCAAGGAGGCGGCTGGTCTGCTTCAGCTCGAGGAGTACCTGGGCCGCAAGCCGAAGGCGCTCTCCGGTGGTCAGCGCCAGCGTGTCGCGATGGGCCGGGCGATCGTCCGCGAGCCGCAGGTCTTCCTCATGGACGAGCCGCTGTCGAACCTCGACGCCAAGCTGCGCGTGCAGACCCGTACCCAGATCGCGTCGCTCCAGGCCAAGCTGGGCGTCACCACGGTCTACGTCACGCACGACCAGGTCGAGGCCATGACCATGGGTCACCGGGTCGCGGTGCTGCTCGACGGCGTTCTCCAGCAGGTGGACACTCCGCGGGCGCTCTACGACACCCCGGCCAACGTCTTCGTCGCCGGCTTCATGGGCTCCCCCGCCATGAACATCAAGACCGTCGCGCTGAACGACAGCGGCGCCGAGTTCGCCGAGCTGCAGGTCCCGCTGACCCGCGAGCAGGTCGAGGCGGCCCGCGCCGAGGGCGGCGACGGCAAGGTGACCGTGGGCTTCCGCCCGGAGGACTGCGACCTGGTCAGCCCGACCGAGGGCGGCATGCCGGTCGTGGTCGAGCTGGTCGAGGACCTCGGCTCGGACGCCAACGTCTACGGGCACGCCGCGCTGGGCGGCAACTCGGAGCGCTTCGTCGTCCGCACCGACCGGCGCAGCATGCCGAACATGGGTGACACGGTGTTCGTCAAGCCGCGTACCGGCCGCAGCCACGTCTTCCACGCCACCACCGGCACCCGGATCTGACGTACGCCTCACCGACAGGGGCGGTCCGCTTCGGCGGGCCGCCCCTGTCGTCGTACCCCGGCGGGTGTATCACCCTGCGGAGCCAGCGCGAAGGTGGCTCTCCGGGGTGACTCGGCACGGCAGGCCGCGCTCGTATGGTCGCGGTGACCCGAACCGAGGAGACGCCGTGCCAGCCGTTATCGCCACTCCCGCCCACTCCGCCGCCCAGTCGACGGGTCGTTCGCTGCCGCACCGGATGGGTCGCCTGGCCGGCCGCAGCCTCGCCTACTGCGCGACGCTGATCCCGGTCGCCCTGCTCGCGCTGGTAACGGCCCCGGTGGGCGGGGCCGGTGCGGCCGCCGCCCGTTGGCGGGCCCTGCGCACCGGTCTGCTCGGGGCCGCACCGACCGCTACGCCCAGCCGGCGACCCGGTCCGGTCGCGGTGCTCGTCCACGCGGTGCTCAGCCTGCTGCTCGGTGCGGCGGCCCTGCTGCCGCTCGGCATCCAACTGCTGCTGGTGCTGCGGGGCGTGCTGTACGGGTTTGTCGAGCCCGGTCCGTACGACCACTCCTGGGGTGGTCCGACCCTAGCCGGCGCGTGGGTGGCGCACTTCCTCATCGGCCTGCCCTTCGCCGCCGTCGCGCTGGCCGCCCTGGTCGGCCTCGCGGCCATCCACCAGCGGCTGACCCGGAGTCTCGACGGGGAGCGGCGCGCCCTCTGGCTGATCCCGTCCGTGCTGCTGATCGCGCTGGCCGGTGCGCTGCTCTTCGTCGCCTGGACCCATCAGATCTAGACACACGACGAGGCCCCCTCCCGGAGCCGGGAAGGGGCCTCGTCGACGTGTTTACAGCTCGACGGCGCGCCGGCGGGCGACCTCGGCCAGGGTGACCGCGGCGGCCACGCTGGCGTTGAGCGACTCGACCTCAGAGATCATCGGGATGCTGACGGTCAGGTCGCAGGTCTCGCCGACCAGCCGGGACAGCCCGCGCCCCTCGGAACCCACCACCACGACCAACGGGCCGACCGCGGCGTCGAGGTTGTAGAGGTCCGTGTCACCGTCGGCGTCCAGCCCGACCACCATGAAGCCGGCGTCGCGGCACGCCTTGAGCGAGCGGGTCAGGTTGGTGACCTGGGCCACCGGCACCCGCGCCGCCGCGCCAGCGCTGGTCCGCCAGGCGGTCGCGGTGATTCCGGCGGCACGCCGCTCGGGTACGAAGACACCCTGCGCGCCGAAGGCCGCGGCCGACCGGATCACCGCGCCGAGGTTACGGGGGTCGGTGACCCCGTCCAGCGCGACCAGCAGCGGGGCCGGCTGCTCCAGCGCCGCGGTGACCATGTCCTCGAAGGGCTGGTACGCGAATGGCGGCACCTGGAGCCCGACGCCCTGGTGCAGCACCCCGCCGGTCATCCGGTCCAGCTCGGCCCGGCTGATCTCCAGGTTGGCGATGCCCCGGTCGGCGGCGGTCCGGATGATCTCGTTGATCCGGTCATCCATGTCGATGCCCTGGGCGGTGTAGAGCGCCGTCGCCGGGACGTGGGCGCGCAGCGCCTCCAGCACCGGGTTGCGCCCGACCAGCAGCTCCGGGGTGTCCTTGCTCGGGTTGGACTTGCGCCCCGGCGCGACCCGGGGGCCGGACCGCCCGGTGGGCTTGCCGCCCCGACCGCCGGTGGCACCCCGGCCGACCGGTACGCCACGACCGCCGCCCTTGCCCCAGGTGGTGTCCTTGCTGCCCGGCTGACCGATCTTCGGGGAGCGCCCCTCCTCGGCCGCCGCACGGCGCTCCTTGTCCTGCTTCCAGGCGGTGCGCTGAGGCAGCTTCTCGGTGCCCGAGTAGCCCTTGTGCCAGGGCCGCTCGTCGGCGGGCAGGGTGCGCCCGCGCCCGGCCAACGAGTCCTTGTTCTTGCCGCCGGTGCCCTTGGGGGCGCCCGCCTTCGACGTCAGTCGCCGGCCACGGCGCTGCGAGTTGCCGGCCATCAGTCCTGCTCTCCAATAGTCCAACGGGGCCCCTGGGGGGTGTCCTCGACCGCCACGCCGGCCAGCTTGAGCTGGTCGCGTACCGCATCGGCGGCAGCCCAGTCCTTACGGACCCTGGCCTGCGCGCGCTGCTCCAGCGCCAACGCGACCAGAGAATCCACCACGGCACGCAGATCGTCCGAACTGCCGTCACCGGCCCAGGCCGGGTCGAGGGGGTCGATCCCGAGGATATCCAGCATCGCCCGCACCGCGGCCAGCGTGGTGCGGACGGTCACATCGTCGCCGATACTCAGCGCGGTGTTGCCGTCCCGGATCTCTTGTTGCAGCACGGCCAGCGCGGCGGAGGTGTTGAGGTCGTCGTCCATCGCCGCGACGAAGCCCGCCGGAAGCTCACCGAGCTGCCCACCGGGCTGCCCGTCGTCGACCCGCTCGGTCGCCCGCTGCACGAAACCCTCGATCCGGCGGTACGCCGTGGCCGCCTCCCGCAGCGAGTCCTCCGAGTAGTCGATCACGGAGCGGTAGTGCGCGGCGGCGTAGTAGTAGCGCAGCTCCACCGGCCGCACCCCGAGCGAATCCACGTACGTCAGGTCCAGCGCATTGCCGGCGGACTTGCCCATCTTGGCCCCGCCGATGCTGAGCAGGCCGTGATGCACCCAGAAGCGGGCGAACGGCAGCCCGGCCGCCTGGGACTGGGCGATCTCGTTCTCGTGGTGCGGGAAGGTCAGATCCAGACCGCCGCCGTGGATGTCGAACTCCGGGCCGAGGTACCGCCAGCACATCGCCGAGCACTCGATGTGCCAACCCGGTCGACCCAGCCCCCACGGGGATGGCCAGTAGGCGTCGGCCGGCTCGTCCGGCTTGGCGCCCTTCCAGAGGGCGAAGTCACGCGGATCCCGCTTGCCCCGGTCGGGGGCGTCGCCCGCCGACTGCATCGCGTCCGGGGACTGACCGGAGAGCGACCCGTACGTCGGCCAGGACGCCACGTCGAAGTAGACGTCACCCGAGCCGTCGGTGGCCGGGTAGGCGTGCCCGTCGGCGATCAGCTTCGTGATCAGCTCGTGCATCTCCGGGATGTGCCCGGTCGCGCGGGGCTCGTAGGTGGGCGCCAACACGTTCAGCGCCCGGTACGACTCGGCGAGGATCAGCTCGTTGGCGTACGCGATGGACCAGAACGGGCGGCCCTGCTCGCCCGCCTTGACCAGGATCTTGTCGTCGATGTCCGTCACGTTGCGGATGAAGGTGACCTCGTAACCGGCGGCCAGCAGCCACCGACGCAGCACGTCATAGTTGACGCCGGAGCGAAGGTGACCGATGTGCGGCGGGGCCTGAAGGGTGAGACCACACAGGTAGACCCCCACCTTGCCGGCTTCCCGCGGGACGAAGTCCCGCACCGATCGGGTGGCAGTGTCATACAGGCGTAGCGTCACCGTATAAGGGTAGCCGTCCGCGCCTGTCCGGGTCCGCCGGTGCCGGGTCGTACGCTGCCAGGCGTGGATGCGACCGCACGCCCCGGTGAGCCGGTGGTCCGCTCGAGCGCCGCCGTTCGGCCCGACGCGGCCACCGCCTCCCCTGCCGCGCGTCCGGACCGCGCCGACCCGGACCCCGACCGGGCCGACACGGTCCAGGCCGGCGGGGGCGGTGGCCGGGTCGACGCGGGCGGCCATCGAGCTGACGCGGCCGGCACGGTTCGGGTCGACGCGGGTGGCGGTCGGGCCGGAGAGACGGCGCAGACGCTGGACCGGGGTCTACGGCTGCTGCACCTGGTCGCCGACGCGCCGGGCGGTCTGACCGTCACCGAGGTGGCGCACCGGCTCGGTATCGGGCGAGCTGCCGTCTATCGGCTGCTGAGCCCCTTGATCGGGCACGGGATGCTGCGCCGCGACGGCGGCGGCCGGCTGCGGCTCGGCGCGGGCGTGCTGCACCTGGCCCGACGCGCCCAACCGCTGCTCGCCGAGGCAGCGCTGCCCGCGCTGCGCCGGCTCGCCGAGCAGGCTGGCGCGACCGCGCACCTGACCGTGGTCGAGGGCGGCGAGGGCGTCGCCTTGGCAGTGGTCGAGCCGAGCTGGACGTCGTTCCACGTCGCTTACCGGACCGGGGCTCGGCATCCGCTGGATCGGGGAGCGGCGGGCCGGGCCATCCTGGCCGGCCGCGTCGGCGTGGCGGACCCGGTGAGCAGCAGCGGGGAGTTGCAGTCCGGGGCGTACGGGGTCGCCGCGCCGGTGCTGGGCGTACCCGGATTGGAGGCCAGCGTCGGTGTCGTCGCGCTCGCACCGCTGGACACCGACACGGTCGGCTCCCAGGTCCTGGCCGCCGCCACGGCCATCGCCGCCGCCCTCCGCTGACACCCACCGGCGTGATCTGGTTTTGATCAACTCGGCTTCATGGAACTCGCGGTGTCTCAGCGTCCGTGACCACCCGACATCCAGGACTGCGAGTGGATCACCGCCATAGCACGGCAGGCGCGGCAAATCGCGGTTGTCCACAGGCGGTCACGGGGCGCCGGGGCCGGTTGTCCACAGGGGTTTCGGCGGTCGGTCGGCGGACGGCACGCTGCTCGGCATGCCGCCACGTCCGCACCGACCCGACGCCCTGACCTGGCAGGTCTTCCGCGGTTCCGCCGCGATCCGCGACAACCTGCTCACCGAGCACCAGCTGCGCAGTGCCGCGTGGGTTCGGCTACGCCACGACGTCTACGCCGATGCGCGGCTGGACCGGGACCATGCCCTCGCCTGTCGTGCCGTCCTCCTACGGCTACCGCCCGGCGTGGAGATCGCCGGCCCGTCGGCCGCCTACCTGCACGGCGTCGAGCATGCCGCCACCTTCACCGACGACGTGCACGTCCTGGTGCCACCCACACTGCGGATCGGCGCGCAGCGTGGCCTGCGCGTGCACGTAGGTCTATTCACCCCACCCCCAGAGGCGCCGCCCCGACCAGCGGGACAACCCGGATGCTGGGATACGGCAACCTCGACCAGGGCACCCGCTAGCGGTCCGAAGTCACCGGGCACAGCCGGCCGAGACTCGACCACCTCCGCCACCACACCCGGCGGACCAAGGCCAATGGGCGCGGCCGGCCGAAGTGCGGTGGTCGTGGCGGCGCGTGGGATGGACACCGTTCTACCCGGAGTGCCGGCCAGCCAGGCGGGCGGCCACCTACCCCGGACCGATCCCGGCCAGGCTGCTTGGGAGACCGCCGTCTGGCTGGAGCCGGTACGAGCGGTCGCGATCGTCGACTCGCTGCTCGGGCAGGGGTTGGTCGATCGCGGCACGCTGGCCGAGGTGTCCGCCCGCAACGCGGACCGAGCCGGTGGGCGCCGGGCGCGCTGGGTGTTCGAGTTGGCTGATCCGGGGGCCCAGTCTCCGCCGGAGTCGCACCTCCGGGTGCGGCTGGTGCTCGGCGGGCTACCCCGTCCGGTCGTACAGCACGCCGTCCGCCTGTCCAACGGCCTCGTCCTCCATCCGGACCTGGCGTGGCCCGAGTACCGGGTGGCTGTCGAGTACGACGGGCAGTGGCACGCCGACGCCGAGCACCTTCACCGCGACCGCCGTCGGCTCAATCAGCTTGTCGGCGCAGGTTGGCTGGTGCTGCACGTGACCAGCAAGCGCCTGCACACCGAGTTTCCGGCAGTGCTCGGCGAAGTTCGCACCGCGCTGGCCGCCCGAGGCTGGCGTCGATGATCCTCCCGGCCCTGATCATCTCGACTTCCTGGAAACCGCGCCTTCCACCCGCCGTTCACACCCCGCTTTCAAGGAACCCGAGTTGATCAAGCGAGCACGCGCGCCCCACGAGCGCGATCCGGAGACGGCGAAGGGACCCGGTCGACCTCGTCGACCGGGCCCCTTCGCGTTGCCCTACGGTTGGGCGTTCGGCTTGAGCGGGGTCTTCACCGCCGCGTACGCGTCGACGATCCCGTACCCGTAGAAGCCGTTGAAGTTGACCCCACCGGCGCAGTACGCGTCGTAGGTCTCGTCCCGGCCCTCGTTGCGGTACTGCTGCAGCCGCGGCTCCGGGCAGGCGTGCTCGGCGGCCGTCCGGTACAGGTGCTGCTCGACCAGGTCCGGTGACATGCCGAAGCCGCCCCGGCGCTCAGCCTTGCCGTACCGGCTCACGATCAGCGCGGCGACGCCGGCGGCGTGCGGGGACGCCATCGAGGTGCCCTGCAGGTAGGTGTAGTAGCCGCACTCACCGTTGGTCTTGCACTCCTTGAAGACGAGCGTGGCCACCCGGGGGTCGATGTTGCCGTCGGCGTCCACCCGGGGATCCGGGATGGTGGCGGAGATCGGCTCCTCCTGGAGCACCTTCAGGGGGTAGGTGGAGAGGATCCGGTTACCCGGGCTGTTGTACGTCGGGGTCCCGAAGCCATCCCGGGCGAAGCCACCCGGCGCGGCCACCGAGATCTGCTCGGTGCCGTAGTTGGAGAAGTCCGCCTTCTTGCCGGACGGGCCCACCGACGACACACCGATCACGTGCGGGCCCTCGGCCGGCAGGTCCCAGCAACTGTTGTTGTCGATCGGCCGGTCGTACGGGTCGGCGCCGTAGTCCGGGCTGCTGACGTCCGTTCGCGGGGCGCCCAGGTCCTCGTTGTTGTTGCCGAGCGCGCCGACCAGGGTGACGCCCTTGTTGTGGGCGAAGGTCAGCGCCCGCTTCATCGCCTTGATGATGGCCCGCTGCTCGGCCTGCGCCGAGGGGGAGTCGGCCGGGTTCGCGGTGCAGTTGTAGAGCCACGGGTCGACGTAGAACGACATGTTGACCACGTCGATCCCGGACCGCCCGGCGTAGACCAGGGCGTTGACCACGGGGTTGAGGAAGAAGTAGCCGGAGTCCTGGCCACCCTTCAGCTCGACGAGCGAGACGTTCGGTGCGACGCCGGAGAGGCCGAACCGGTTGGCCGCGGCGCCGATGGTGCCGGCGACGTGGGTGCCGTGCCCGCCATCGTCGGTGCCGACCGGGTCGAGGCAGCTCGGCACCTCGCACGGGCCGTCCACATCGGTCAGATCCGGCGCGAAGTTGCGCGACAGCGCCCAGTTGAAGTTCGGGGCGATGTCCGGGTGGCTGCCGTCGACGCCGGTGTCCAGCACGCCGACCGTCACCCGGCGGTCACCGGGCTCGATCTTGCGGGCCTGGTCGGCCCGGAGCATCTTGAGACCCCAGAGCTTCTCGTCGAGTGGGTCCAGCTTCGCACCTCGCTCGGCGGTGGCGCCGGCCTTCGCCGTGGTGGTCGCCAGCACCTGCTCCTGCTCGACCCGGTCCAGCTTCGGCTTGCGACCGATGGCCTTCTGCTCCGCAGCGCCGATCAGCGCCGGCGCGGCGGTCGCCCGGGCCGCGAAATCCGCCCGGTCACTGCTGACCTGGAACATGCCGACCTCGTCGGACCGGGACACCACGGTGCCTCCGGCCGCCTGGATGGCGGCAACCGCCGCGTCGGCGGCGACGCCGTCCTCGGCGACGACGGTGAAGGTGCGGACGCTGGTCGGCGCCGCCGTTGCCGGCACACCCAGACCTGTCGCCGTAAGTGCCAGCACCGCTGCGGTTGCGACGGTGCCAACGGTGAAGCGTTTGCTCACCACATCGAATCCTCTCGTTGAGGGACGTGGCAGCCATCAGACAACAGCCGCAGGGTTTACGCCAGGTGAACGTCCGTTATGGCGGTGAATCTCGCCTTCATCCGTCGAGGCCGATCAGCACAGCGGGCAGATCGGTCATGGTCGACGCCTCGGCGTCCGGTGCGCCTTCGGCGGGGCGGGGCAGCGCGTGCCGGTTCAACCACACCGACCGCAGGCCGGCCCGGCGTGGCGCCACCACGTCGTGCTCCCACGAGTCGCCGACGTACACGATCTGACCGGCGGGCACGCCGGCCGCCTCGATGACCGCCGTGTAGAACTCCGGGGCCGGTTTCTTGGGTAGGCCGTTCTCGTGCGCGTACACCTCGAAGGTGAATTCGCCGGCGAGCCCGCAGCGTTCGGCGCGGCTGTTGCCGTTGGTGGCGAGACCGAGGGTGTACCGGCGGCGCAGCGCGGCCAGCGCCGGCGGCACGTCGGGGAACGGTCGGGTGAGCGCGAAGCGGCGGGCGAAGAAGAGGGTGGCGAGCTCATCGAGGTGGGCGCCCAGCCCGGCGCGTGCCAGCGACCGGGCCAGCGCGGCCCGGCGGATCTCCGTCACGGGCGCGGCGCTCAACTCACCGAAGACCGCGCCCCAGTCCGACTCCAGTTCGGCGAGGGACACCTCGGCCGCCGCCGGCGTGAGACGTCGCATCTCGTCGAGGACGGCCACCAGCCCACCGGTCACCGCCGGGCGCAGGTCGAGCAGGGTCTCGTCGGCGTCGAACACCACGGTGGTCAGCACGGCCCTACTGTCTCACCGGCCCTTGGCCGCGAGCGCAGGGACGGCCACCGGTGCCTCCAGCGAGGGCCGCGACCCTCGTAGCTCGTCGAGGCGGACCAGGGCCACCCCGGCGACGATCAGCGCGCCGCCGAACAGCTGCCACGCGGTGGGCAGCTCGTCCAGGAGCAGCCAGGCGATCAGCACCGCGAAGAGCACCTCGGTCAGCCCGACGAACGACGACAGCCGAGGGCCGAGGATCCGGTTGCCGGCGATCCCGGACAGGTACGCGATCACGGCGGCGACCAGGGAGAGCCCGGCGATGGGCAGCAGCCAGCTCGTGCGTTGCCCCGCGAAGGTCACCTCGCCGAAGGTCGCCCGCAGCGGCAGCAGAGACGTGAACCCGGCGAGGAGCAGCACGACCGCACCGACGGCCATCCCGCCGCTGGCCATCGCGACCGAGGGCAGCCGGGGGTCGACCTGACCGGCGAGCACGAAGTAGCCGGCCAGACCGATCGCTGCGCCCAGCCCCCAGAGCACGCCCACCGGATCGAGGCTGGTGCTGCCGGTGAGATCCAGCACGAACACCAGGCCGACCAGGGCGGCAGCCGAACCGGCCACGGTGAGCCGGCGCGGGCGCTGCCCGTGCAACAGCCACATCCAGCCCACGACGAGGATGACGCCCAGGTACTCCAGCAGCAGCGCGACGCCGACCGGCAGATAGCGCAGGGCGTTGAAGAAGCAGACCTGGGCCAGCGCCACACCGAGCAGCCCGAACATCCCGATCGGGAGGGTGTTCCGCCGCAGCACGGCCCACCTGCCGCGGAGCGACAGCACGGCGGGGATCGCCAGCACCAGGGCGGCCACGGAGATTCTGGCGATCACCGCGGCCTCGGCCGACCAGCCGGCCTCGATGAGCGACCGTGCGAAGGTGCCCGAGGTGGCGAACGTGACCGCGGAGAGCAGCGCCAGCCCGGCGCCGGCGGCGGGGCGTGATTCCATGCGAGGCTCCTCGGATCAGCAACGGTGTCATGAGCAAACTATCCTTGTGCCCATGACGCTAGGCGCGCCGAGTGACAGGAGTCAAGTTGCTTTTCGCTCATGACACCGAATGTTCGCTGATCGCCGCCGCCGCACTGGTCAACACTGCGGGCCGGGACGGTGAGCTGCTGCCCGACGTCGCGGCGCTGGACGCCTTCTTCATCCAGCACGGCTACAGCGGCCGACACGAGCAGACCGACGCCGAGTTGCGCGCCGTCCGGGAGCTGCGGCCCCAACTGCGCCGCATCTGGTACGCCGAACCGGCCGAGATCGTCGCCGTGGTCAACGGCCTGCTGCGCGAACATCGTGCGCTGCCGCAGCTCATCGAGCACGACGACGAGCCGTACCACCTGCACGCCGTGCCCCGCGACGCGCCGCTTGCCACCCGGATCGCGGTGGAGGCCGCGATGGCGATGGCCGACCTGGTCCGCGCCCGGGAGTTGAGTCGGTTGCGCGTGTGCGAGTACCCGGACTGCGACAACGTGGTGGTCGACCTCTCCCGCAACCGCTCGCGGCGCTTCTGCGAAGCCGGTTGCGGCAACCGCGCGGCGGTGACCGCCTACCGCGCCCGGAGGGCGGCGGGGCGCTCCTGAGCAGCAGCCCACTCCTCGCGCCGCAGCTCGTACTCCACCTCGCCGTGCTCGGTGCCGGGGATCGGGTCGTCCCGCCCGGGACCCCTCGGTGGCCAGGCCACGCCCCCACGTCGTGCGGCGCAGCCGGTAGCCCAGCTCGGCCTCGGTGCCGTCCGCCGACGGGTCGAGCGCGAACCAGCCCAGGAACTCGTCGCTCTCCCGGCCCAGTGCCGCCCAGCGGCCCAGCCCGGGATGCCGGTCGTACTGGGCCAACAGCCGCGGCAACTGCTCGTCGCGAACGGTGGCGAGCGGGGTGGGCCGACCACCGGTGAGAAAGCGCATCACCTCGGGGTCGCTGTCCAGCTCGACCAGCGCGTCCGTGTCGGCCACGGTCAGCCGGCGCAGCCGCAGCCGCTCGGTCAGCGGCAACAGCTCAGCGTCAGCCCCACTCACGCGACGATCCTCCGCCCGCCCCGCGACGCCGTCGAGCGATGTGCCGCCCGGGGCCGCAAGATCCGTGCAACTTCGGGGAAACTGCTGCTTCGGTACGCGCGGAGACAGCAACTTCGCCGAAGTTGCTGTCTCTCTGCGCGGGCGGCACCGGTCAGGGGTGGGTCATCCGGAGCAGGTCGAGGGCCTCGTCCAGCTGGGTCTCGGTGAGCTTGCCGGAGTCGACGTGACCTCGGGCGATCACCACCTCACGGATGGAGGTCTGCTTGGCCAGCGCCTCCTTGGCGATCGAGGCGGCCTCGTCGTACCCGAGGTAGCGGTTGAGGGGGGTGACGATCGACGGTGACCCCTCGGCGTACGCCAGACAGACCTCCGCGTCCGCGACCAGGCCGACCACCAGGCGGTCGGCGAACAGCCGACTCGCTGCGGCCAGCAGCCGGATCGACTCCAGCAGATTACGGCCCATCACCGGGAGCATCACGTTCAGCTCGAAGTCGCCCTGCGAACCGGCGAAGCCCACGGCCGCATCGTTGCCGATGACCTGGGCGCAGACCTGCCGCATCGCCTCGGCGACCACCGGGTTGACCTTGCCCGGCATGATCGACGAACCGGGCTGAAGGTCAGGGATGCGCAGCTCACGCAGGCCGGCCCGGGGGCCGGAGCCCATCCAGCGGATGTCGTTGGCCAGCTTGTACAGGCCGATCGCCACGGTCCGCAGCTGCCCAGAGGTCTCGACCAGCGCGTCCCGGGCACCCTGCGCCTCGAAGTGGTTGCGGGCCTCGGTCAGCGGCAGACCGGTCGACTCGCGCAGCTTGCCGATGACGGCGGCGGCGAAACCGAGCGGGGTGTTGATCCCGGTGCCCACGGCGGTGCCGCCCAGTGGCAGCTCGGCCAGCCGGGGCAGCGCGCCCTCCAGCCGTTCCACCCCGTAGCGGACCTGGGCGGCGTACCCGCCGAACTCCTGCCCCAGGGTGACCGGGGTGGCGTCCATGAGGTGGGTACGCCCGGCCTTGACGATCGTCCCGAACTCGGCGCCCTTGCTCTCCAACGCCTCGGCGAGGTGGCTGAGTGACGGCAGCAGATCCCGGGCGACCGCCTCGGTGGCGGCCAGGTGGATCGAGGACGGAAAGACGTCGTTGCTGGACTGGGAGGCGTTGACGTCGTCGTTCGGGTGTACGCCCCGGCCCAGCTCACGACCGGCCAGGGTCGCGATCACCTCGTTGGTGTTCATGTTCGACGACGTCCCGGAGCCGGTCTGGAACACGTCGACCGGGAACTGGTCGTCGTAGCCGCCGTCGGCCACGTGGGCGGCGGCCGCGGAGATGGCGGCAGCCACGTTCGCGTCGATCACGCCCAGCTCGCCGTTGACCTCGGCGGCGGCACCCTTGATCTGGGCCAGCGCCCGGATCTGGGCCGGCTCGAGGCCTCGGCCGGAGATCGGGAAGTTCTGCACCGCGCGCTGGGTCTGCGCCCGCCACAACGCCTCGGCGGGCACCTCCACCTCACCCATCGAGTCGCGTTCGATCCGGTAACCGGTCGCCTCAGGATTCGTCACGCGTACCATCCTGCCGCGCCCGTCGCCGACCCGCAGATGATCCCCTCAGTCCAACTCGGCCAGCAGCCGCTGCACCTCGTGCCGGTCCGGCGAATCGACCTGCTGGAACAGGGACAGCGCCCGGATCAGGTGCGCGCGGGCCGCCGTCGGGTCGGTGTCCCGTACGCAGCGTGCGATGCCCTCCAGCGCCCGGGCCTGCTCGTAGCGGGCACCGAACCGGGTGGCGTCGGCGAGCACCCGGCGGTACAGGTCGAGCGCGCTCAGCACGTCACCCGCGTCGAGGATCGCCCGGGCCAGGAGGTTGCGTGAGGCGCACTGGCCGATCCGGTCGCCGATCTCCATCATCGCCACCAGCGCCTCCCGGTGCATCGCGGCGGCCACCTCGGGTCGGCCGTCGACGCGATCCATCACGGCGAGCTCGTTGAGCACCTCGCCCTCCCCGAACCGGTTGCCGGAGTTCCGCTTCAGACGCAGCGCCGCCCGCAACAGCCGCCGGGCGGGCGCGGCGTCGCCCATCCGACGCCGGATCATCCCGACGTGGCCGACCGCGTGCGCCAACTGGATCGTGTCGTCGACCTCCCGGGACAGCAGGAGGTGGTGCCGGCTGATCCGCAGCGCCTCCTCGTAACGGCCCCAGCACAGCAGGGCGAAGGACAGATTGTTCAGCAGGTTCGACAGCTCCGCCGCATCGGTGGTGATCTGGATCAACGCCGACGACTCTTCGAAGCACTCCATGCTTCGCTGGTAGTCCCCGTTCGCGGCGTAGGACACACCGAGGTTGCCCAGCACGTTGGACATCTCCTCCCGCAGCCCGCGCCGCCGGACCAGTTCGAGGCCCACCTCCATCAGTCGGATCGCCTCGTCGAACCGGGCCAGCCGGTAGTACGCCGAGGAGAGGTAGTTCAGCGTCGTCGCCACGGCCTCGTCGTCGCCGAGCTGCTCGGCGGCGCGCCGGCCGACGGTGTGGGTCTCGATCAGCTCGTCCAGGTGACCGCCCACGAAGTGAAAGCGCCAGCAGGCGCGGGCCAACTGCCAGGAGTGCCGCAGGAAGCCCTCGCCGTAGGCCAGCCGGACCAGGGCGGTCAACGCCGACCGGTTCTCCTCGAACCAGCCCCGGCCCTGAGCAGCCGCCGCGGCGACCAGATCGGGACGGGGTGCGTCCGGTAGCCGGAACCTGCTCCGGCTGCCCGACGACTCGATCGTCCGCGCGATGGCCGCGGCCACATGCAGGTGGTAGTCGAGCAGTCGTTCGACGGCGGCGGCGCGCTCGGCCGCGTTCTCCGGCTCGGCGAGCAGCGTACGGGCGTACTCCCGGAGCAGGTCGTGCAGCCGGTACCGGCCCGGCTCCACCTCCTCGGCCAGATGCGAGTCCACCAGCTCGTCGAGGACGTCCTGTGCCTCGGGCATCGTCAGCTCGCCGAGCGCGGCGGCCACCCGGCTGTCGAACCGGGTGCTGGTGTGCAGGCCGAGCATCCGGAACAACCGCTGCGCCGCCGGCGAGACCTGGGCGTACGACAGGGCGAACGCCTGCCCCACCGAGCGCTCTCCAGCGATCAGCTCCGCCAGCGGGCCCGCGCCGGCGACCAGGCGCTCGGCCAGGTCGGCCACCCGCCAACGGGGCCGGTGCGCCAGTCGCGCGCCGGCCAGCCGGATCGCCAGCGGCAGGTACCCGCATCTGCGGGCCACCTCGGCCGCGGCCTCGGGCTCGGCGGCGACGCGCTGCTCGCCGGCCACCCGGCCGAGCAGTTCAACGCCCTCGTCCGGGTCCAGCACGGACAGCGATGAGGGCCGGCCCTCGTCCAGGCCGACCAGCCGGCGGCGACTCGTGATCAGCAGCAGGCAGTCCGGGCCGTTGGGGAGCAGCGGGGAAACCTGGTCGGCGCTGGCCGCGTCGTCCAGCACCACCAGTGCCCGCCGACCCGCCAACTCGGTCCGCCAGAGCGCCAGCCGGTCGTCCAGGCTCACCGGCACCCGCTCGGCCGGAACGCCCAGCTGCCGCAGCAGGGTGGCGACCGCCGCGGCCGGGGCCACCGGGGCGTGGGTGCTGTGCCCGTGCAGGTCGAGGAAGAGCTGGGCGTCCGGGTAACGCTCCCCGAGGGCGGTGGCAAGGTGCACTGCGAGTGTCGTCTTGCCGCTGCCGGCCATCCCGTCGATGAGCTGGATCCGGGCGCCGTCCTCCTCGATCTCCTTGACGAGGCGGGCCACCGTCTCCTGCCGGCCGGTGAAGTCACCGATGGCCCGTGGCAACGAGCGGACCGGGGCGATCGACCGGGTCTCCCGACCGGTCAGGGCGAGGTCGCCGGCGAGCACCCGCTGGTGCAGCTCCTGCAACTCGGCACCCGGTTCGATGCCCAGCTCCTCGGCGTACAACCGCCGACCCTCCCGGTAGACCGCGAGCGCGTCGGCCTGCCGACCGACCGACGAGAGGGCGAGCATCAGTTGACCGCGCAGCCGTTCCCGCAGCGGGTGCTGATCGACGCTCTCGGTCAGCTCCTCGATCAGCTCGGCGGCCTGCCCGAGGCGCAACTCGACGCCGACGCACTCCTCCAGCACGGTGAGGCGCTGCTCCTCGAGCGCCTGCGCGCGGCGGCGGACGCTACGGCTGGAGATGCCACCGAGCGCGGTCCCTCGCCAGAGCGCCAGGGCGGCCCGGAACCGCTCCCGCGCGTCGGTCAACCGGCCGGCCGCGACCGCGACCCGGGCCGCCTCCGCGCCGCGAGCGAAGACCTCGGCGTCCACATCGGCCGGACCGGTACGGATGCCGTACCCCACCGGGTCGGTGACGATGTTGTCGGCGGCCAGGCCGAGCTCGGCGAACCGGCGGCGCAACCGCGAGACGCAGGTCTGCAGCTGTGCCCGGGCGGTGGCCGGCGGGCGCTCCTCCCAGACCGCGTCGATCAGCTCCTCGACCGGCACCAGCCGGCCGGCCCGCAGCAGCAGCATGGCGAGCACGATCCGGTCGCGCCCGGCGGTGACGGTGGCTTCGCCACCGCCAACCCGCAGAGGCCCCAGGATCCCGAATAGCATCTACTCCCCCGCATTTGTGGTGCAACATCCAGCAGAGTAGCCCGGCGATCACAGTTCGACCCGATCAGTCGATAGTGATCTGAGAGTGGATCGACAGCGGTGCACCCGACACTCGCTCCGGGTTGTCGGTGACGGCATCCGACGGGGGCGGTGCGCCTGCTCCACGAGGGGTGGGCGCACCGATGTCGACGGGGCGCGGACGACGAGAGGGCGCCGAGCGGATTCGCTCGGCGCCCTCTCACGCGTACCTGACGGTCAGCGGCGGCCGACGGTAAGCACCGGCTTGGTGACCTCGGCGAAGAAGTCGTTGCCCTTGTCGTCGACCACGATGAAGGCCGGGAAGTCCTCCACCTCGATCTTCCAGACCGCCTCCATGCCCAGCTCCGGATACTCGAGCACCTCTACGTGCTTGATGCAGTCCTGGGCGAGGCGGGCCGCGGGGCCGCCGATCGAGCCGAGGTAGAAGCCGCCGTGCTGGTGGCAGGACCGGGTCACCTGACCCGACCGGTTGCCCTTGGCGAGCATCACCTGCGATCCGCCGGCAGCCTGGAACTTCTCCACGTAGGCGTCCATCCGGCCGGCGGTGGTCGGGCCGAACGAGCCGGAAGCGTAACCCTCGGGGGTCTTCGCGGGGCCGGCGTAGTAGACAGCGTGGTCGCGCAGGTACTGCGGCATCGGCTCGCCGGCATCCAGCCGTTCGGCGATCTTGGCGTGCGCGATGTCCCGGGCCACCACCAGCGGGCCGGACAGCGACAGCCGGGTCTTCACCGGGTACTTGGACAGCTCGGCACGGATCTCGTCCATCGGCCGGTTCAGGTCGACCCGGACGACCAACTCGGCGTCGAGCGAATCGTCGGTGACGTCGGGCAGGAAGCGCGCCGGGTCGGTCTCCAGTCGCTCCAACCACACACCCGACGGGGTGATCTTGGCGACCGCCTGCCGGTCGGCCGAGCAGGAGACGGCGATCGCCACCGGGCAGGAGGCACCATGCCGGGGCAGGCGGACCACCCGCACGTCGTGGCAGAAGTACCGGCCACCGAACTGTGCGCCGATGCCGAAGTTGCGGGTCAGCTCCAGCACCTCCGCCTCCAGCTCCAGGTCGCGGAAGCCGTGCGCGCTCATCGAGCCGGCGGTGGGCAGCGCGTCGAGGTACTTGGCGCTGGCGTACTTCGCGGTCTTCAGCGCGTACTCGGCGGAGGTGCCGCCGATGACGATGGCCAGGTGGTACGGCGGGCAGGCGGCGGTGCCGATCAGCCGCAGCTTCTCCTCCAGGAACTGCATCATCCGCGTCGGGTTGAGCAGGGCCTTGGTCTCCTGGTAGAGGTAGGACTTGTTGGCCGAGCCGCCACCCTTGGCCATGAAGAGGAACTTGTACGCGTCGGGGTGCCCGTCCGGGTCCTCGGCGTACAGGTCCACCTGGGCCGGCAGGTTACTGCCGGTGTTCCGCTCGTCCCACATGGTGAGTGGGGCGAGCTGCGAGTAGCGCAGGTTCAGCTTGGTGTACGCCTGGTAGACGCCCCGGGAGATGGCCTCGGCGTCGGCGCCGTCGGTCAGCACGTGCCGGCCGCGCTTGCCCATCACGATCGCGGTGCCGGTGTCCTGGCACATCGGCAACACCCCGCCGGCGGCGATGTTGGCGTTGCGCAGCAGGTCCAACGCGACGAACCGATCGTTCGGCGAAGCGGCCGGGTCGTCGATGATCGCCCGGAGCTGGGCCAGGTGCGCCGGGCGCAGGAAGTGCGCGATGTCGTGCATCGCCTCGGCGGTCAACGCGGTGAGTGCAGCCGGCTCCACGGTGAGGAACCGGCGGCCCCCGGGGCCGTGTACGACGTCCACGCCCTCGTCGGTGACCAGGCGATAGTCCGTCTGATCGGGGCCGGTCGGCAGCAGGGGGGCGTACGAGAATGCGGCGGCACTGCTCATGAGCGGCAAGCCTAGGGCAGACCGGTCGATCATTCCCACCCGCCGGGCTCGTCCTGGGACGCCGCTCTCACCCGGGAGGCCCACCACGCCGCGCGACCGTCCCGGTCACCGCCGTCACCAGCACCGCGGGCAGGGGCCGCCGGCCGGTTCAGCCGTCCTTGCCGCCGACCGGGTCCGGGCAGTTTTCTCGCTTGGGCCCGCACGTGTCGTCGTCGGAGGGCGTGGAGCCACCAGGGCCGGTGCCGCCCGGCCGGGGGGTGCCGCCGTTCCCAGGGGGTGGGGCGGGGTTGCCCGCCGAGGCGCCGAAGCGGACGTACCCGATCTCCCGGCCCTCACCGATGATCATTCCTTGCGACCCGACCGCGAGGGCGTTCGCCGAGGTCCGGAGGACAGCCAGTTCCCGGCCGGTCCGCGGGTCGAGGGCGACCAGCCGGGACGGCTTCTCGTCGGCGACCACCGCCGCGTACGGGGTGAGCGCCGCGGTGACCTTGCCGCTGGCGGGACGGGTCCACCGGACCCGGTCGGTGCCCAGCTCCCGGGACACCACCGAGCGCTTGTCGGCGGTGCGGAACACCGCGTAGCGGTCGTCGACCGCGATCAGCTTGGTGTCGCGTTCGCCCACCCAGAGCAGGCGCCCGTCGTACCCGTCGATGACCGCCTCACGGCCGTCCGGGGCGACCCCGATCAGCACGTTCCGCGCGCCCTGCGGGTCCTCCCGCTGCACGCAGCCGGCGCTGTCGGCGGTCCGCAGGTTGATCCCGGCCCGCTGCCAGGTCTCCTGGCCGGTCGCCGGGTCGCGGGCGGAGATGGCGAAGTAGCAGCTGCCGTCCTGGGATCGGGCGGCGATGCGCAGCATCCGGCCACCCACCACGGAGAGCCGCTCGTCCCGCTCCGGTTCGACGTTCTGCAGAACCCGGCCGGTGGCGGTGTCGACGACGTGCACGCGGCCGTCGACCGGGAAGCCGAGCAGCGGCGGCACCGCCTCCGGCCCGGCCACCCCGTCGTCGACCCGGGTGGCGGTGAGCCGGCGGGTGCCGCGCAGACCGGGGTTGTCGGCGAGCAGCCCACTGCTCACCCCGGGCAGGAAGGCCGTCCACAGTGGCGCGGTGCCGCGTGGGTCCCAGGCGCTCAGGGTGCAGTCGGTGGCTTCCGTGCAGTGGGCGTCCAGCAGCAGGTTGCGGTACGTCCAGACGGCCACCGCGTCGCCGTCGCGTCGCCGCGTCGCGCCGGTGGCGGGGTCGAGCAGCTCGTACCCCTTGACCAGGAGCTTGCCCACGGCGACGACCGGGTCCCCGTCGCCGCCGGCGACCGCCGCCCAGTCCGCCTTGCGCTCCCAAAGCTGGGCGCCGGTGGCCAGGCTGCGGGCCTCGACCCGGGTGCGCTGCTCGACCACGACGGTGTCACCGGCGATGGTCACGCTGCGCGGGGTGCCGCCGATCCGCTGCTGCCAGACCACGTCCGGCTCGGAGATGGGGTCGCTGCGGTCCACCCAGTCCCACAGCTTCGGGAAGGGGTTCCACACGCCGGTCGCAGCGAGGGCGACGACCGCGACGAGGCCAAGCAGCAGCCCGCCGCGCACGCTCCCCTTCGCCACACCGCACACGGTAGCCACGATCACGGATCTTCTGTACGCCCGGACCGCCGTGTCGCCGCGCTTTCTGGCGTCGAAGGTGTTAGCGGTGGACCTGCCTCACCGCTGGACGGCGCTCCGCACCAACGGGAGCGTGCGGTAGGGGATCTGCTCGGCGAGCGCGATGATCGTCGACGCGCGGGTGATGCCGACCGAGGAGACGATCTGGTCGATGACCCGTTGCAGGTCGGTGTTGGAGCGGGCCACGATCCGGCAGAGCAGGTCGCTGGAGCCGGTGATGGTGTGCGCCTCCAGCACCTCGGGGATGGCGGCCAGGTGGGCGGTGACCGGATCGTGGCCCTGTCGCTGACTGATCTCCAGGGTGACGAAGCTGGTCACCCCGAAACCGATCGCGGCCGGGGAGATCTCCGGGCCGAAGCCGCCGATGACGCCCCGGTCGACCAGCTTGTCCAGTCGGGCCTGAACGGTGCCCCGGGCCACGCCGAGCCGCCGGGAGCACTCCAACACCCCGATACGCGGCTCCTCCGCGAGCAGTTCGATCAAGCGTGCGTCGAGCGCGTCGAGCTGTACAGCCTGCTCACCCTTCATGGGTCCAGACCATACCGAATGCGCAACCTGACCAGCATTTTCACCACCAGTTGCCCAGCCAGGGCCGGTGCCGCGATCCTCGCCACAAGACCACCACGGCGGCCCACCAGGCCGGCCGGTACGCGAGGGAGGGCCATCATGACCCAGGCGATCGACCGACCCCAGTCGACCGAGGACGTCGACGTCGACCGGCTCATCGGCGCCGTCGACCACGACATCAGCCACGACCCGTTCCCGGTCAAGGGCCTCGACCACGTGCACTTCCTGGTCGGCAACGCCAAGCAGGCCGCGCACTACTACTCCACCGCGTTCGGCATGACCTGCGTGGCGTACCGCGGCCCCGAGCAGGGCTACCGGGACCACGCCCAGTACGTGCTGACCAGCGGCTCGGCCCGGTTCGTGCTGACCGGCGCGGTGCGCCCGGACGCCGACGGCGCGGAGCACGTGGCCCGGCACAGCGACGGGGTGAGCGACATCGCGCTGGAGGTGCCGAACGTCGACACCGCGTACGCCCACGCCGTCGCCCAGGGCGCCACCGGCCTGGTCGAGCCGCACGAGGTGACCGACGAGCACGGCACGGTCCGGATGGCGGCCATCGCCACGTACGGCGACACCCGGCACACGCTGGTCGACCGGTCCCGCTACACCGGCCCGTTCCTGCCCGGCTTCGTGGCCCGCGGCCCGATCGTGAACCGGCAGCCGATGATCGACGCCGGCATCCAGCCGAAGCGCTTCTTCCAGGCCGTCGACCACGTGGTCGGCAACGTGGAGCTGGGCCGGATGGACGAGTGGGTCGAGTTCTACAAGCGCGTGATGGGCTTCTCGAACATGGCGGAGTTCATCGGTGACGACATCGCCACCGATTACTCGGCGCTGATGAGCAAGGTCGTGGCGAACGGCACCCGCAAGGTCAAGTTCCCGCTGAACGAGCCGGCGATCGCCCGCAAGAAGTCGCAGATCGACGAGTACCTGGAGTTCTACCAGGGCCCGGGCCCCCAGCACATCGCGGTCGCCACCAACGACATCCTGAGCAGCGTCGACGCGATGCGGGCCGCCGGCGTGGAGTTCCTGGACACCCCGGACTCGTACTACGAGGACCCGGAGCTGCGGGCTCGGATCGGCAACGTACGGGTGCCGATCGAGGAGCTGAAGGCCCGCAAGATCCTGGTCGACCGGGACGAGGACGGCTACCTGCTGCAGATCTTCACCAAGCCCGTGCAGGACCGCCCGACGGTCTTCTTCGAGTTGATCGAGCGGCACGGCTCGCTCGGCTTCGGCAAGGGCAACTTCAAGGCGCTCTTCCAGGCCATCGAGCGGGAGCAGGACGCTCGCGGCAACCTGTAACACTGTCGAGCGTGACGCAGCCTCCGTCGTACCCGATGCCGCCGGCCGGTGGGCCCCCGCCCGCCGCCGGCGGCGTCGCGCCGCCGCCCGGACCCCACCCCCCGGGGTACGCCGTGCCGCCGCAGTACGCCCCCGCCCCGCCGCCCTGGCACGCGGGGCCGCCCCACCCGGCCCCACCGCCGATGCTGAGCCCGGGCGGGCAGCCGCTGGCCAGCTTCGGCGACCGGCTGTTGGCCTGGCTGATCGACACGGCGCTGGCCACCGCTGTGGCGATGGTGCTGTTCATGCCGGTCTTCCTGATCCTCTTCATGCGCATGACGACCGAGATGTCGCGGACCAACCCGGACGGGACCTTCGTGGAGTACGACCCGAGCTACATATTCACGAGCTTCTTCCTGCCGATGCTGCTGGCCGAGTTCGGGTTGATCGTCGTGCTCCTCGGGTTCTACTGGCTCTACCACGTCGAGTACCTCAAGCGCGGCGGTCAGACGCTCGGCAAGAAGGTGCTCAAGCTGCGCGTGGTGCCGCTCGACCCGAACGGCACGTTGGACCGGCGGATGGCCGGCCGGCGGTGGCTCGTGCAGTACCTGGGGAGTTCGCTGATCCCGGGGCTCAGCTACGTCGACGGGCTGTGGCAACTCTGGGACAAGCCCTGGCAGCAGTGCCTCCACGACAAGTTCGCCAGCACGGTCGTCGTTAAGGTGTTCGAGTGACCGTGCAGCCTGGCTGGTATGTCGACCCCGCCGATCGTGAGACCCGGCGGTACTGGGACGGCGAGGGCTGGCTCGGCGCGCCCATCCCCGTCGACGCCACCCCACCGGACGGACCACCTCCGGTCGAGCCACCACCCGCCCCGGCCGCTCCCGAGGCGCCGACCACGCCCGCGACCGTCGCGCCCGGCTGGCCGCCGCACCCCGGACCAGGTCCGCAAGCCGGTCCCGGCCCGCAACCCGGTCCCGGCCCGCAACCCGGTCCCGGCCCGCAACCCGGTCCCGGCCCGCAACCCGGTCCCGGCCCGCAACCGGGGTACGGCCCGCAGCCCGGCCATGGCCCGGGTTGGGGTCCGCAGGCCGGCCCGCCGGGCTGGTCGCCGCAGGGCGTACCGCCCGGCTGGGCACCACAGGTTGGCCCGGCGGGTTGGCCCGGACGACCGCCCGAGCCGCGCCCGCACGGGTTGGCGCTGGCCGGCCTGGGCTCGCGGTTGACCGCCCGACTGATCGACTTCGCCCTCCTTCTCGCGCTGAACGTGCTGGTGAACGGCTGGTTCGTCTGGCGGCTCGTCGACGAGACCATGCCCTACTGGCGGGAGGTGTGGCGGCGTTCCCTGGCCGGCGACTCTTCCACCGACGGGCTGCCGCAGCTCGGCGACCAGGCCGGGCTCCTCCAACTGGTGATCCCGGTGATCGCCACCGCCCTCTGGCTGGCGTACGAGGTGCCCGCCATGGCGGCTGGCGGGCAGACCCTCGGCAAGCGGGTCATGCGGATCCAGGCGGTGTCGCTGGCCGAGAACCAGCCGCTGGGCTTCGCCCGGGCACTGCGCCGATGGAGCCCTCTCGGCATGCCCACCCTCCTCTGGTACTGCTGCGGGCTCGGCCTGGTGCTGCAACTGGTCGACGCCTTCTCCCCCCTCTTCGACCACCCGCTACGCCAGGCGCTGCACGACAAGCGCGCCCAGACGGTGGTCGTCCAACTCCCCCGCAGCACCGACTCCATCCCCTCGAACGACCCCACCCAGCCCCCGGGAGACACCCCATGACCGACTCCGATCGCCACCAGCCGGCGCTGCGGCTGACCCGCGCGGACCTGGACGCCCTGCCCAGCTACGTGCCGGGCCGCAGCCCCGCCGACCTGGCCCGGGAGCTGGGTCTGTCGGAGGCGATCAAGCTGGCCAGCAACGAGGTGCCGTACGGGCCGCTGCCCGGCGTGGTGGAGGCGATCACCGAGGCGGTCACCACCTCGCACCGCTACCCGGACATGGGCGTGGTCGCGCTGCGCGACGCGCTGGCCCAGCGGTACGGGGTGGACGCGGACCGGATCGCCACCGGCTGCGGGTCGGTGGCGCTCGCCGAGCACCTGGTCCGGGCCACCTGCCTGCCCGGCGACGAGCTGGTCTACGCGTGGCGGTCGTTCGAGGCGTACCCGATCATCGCGGCGACCAGCGGCGCGACCAGCGTGCGGGTGCCCAACGACGCCGGGCACGGGCACGACCTCGCAGCGATGGCCGCGGCGGTGACCGACCAGACCCGGATGATCCTGGTCTGCAACCCGAACAACCCGACCGGCACCGCGGTACGCCGGGCCGAGCTGGACCGCTTCCTCGACGCGGTGCCGGATGACGTGCTGGTGGTCATCGACGAGGCGTACCGGGAGTTCGTCACCGACCCGGAGGTGCCGGACGGGCTCGACTACCTGGACCGGCCGAACGTGGCGGTGCTGCGCACGCTGTCCAAGGCGTGGGGGCTGGCCGGGCTGCGGATCGGCTGGCTGGTGGCCCAGCCAGGGGTGGCCGCGGCGGTCCGCAAGGTCGTGACACCGTTCTCCACCAGCTCGGCGGCTCAGGCCGGTGCGCTCGCCGCGCTGGCGCAGGCCGAGGAGATGGAGCGCCGCTGCGGCCTGGTCATCGCCGAGCGGGACCGGGTCACCGAGGCGCTGCGCAAGTACGTGCCCGAGGTGCCGACCAGTCAGGCCAACTTCGTCTGGCTGCCGCTGGGCGACCGCGCGGTGGCGTTCGGCAAGGCGTGCGAGGCGCGCGGTGTGATCGTCCGGCCGTTCCCCGGTGACGGGGTCCGGGTCACCATCGGCACCCCGGCCGAGAACGACGCCTTCCTGGCCGCCGCCGAGGCCGCGCTGGCTTGACCTGTTCGTCACTGACTCGTGGCGTAAGCAGGTTTTTGTCCTCTTACGCCCGATAACTGCCCTATGTTGCGAAGTATCCGGACGTGCCGTTGACCCACGCCGGCTCACTTCGAGAACGGGGTAACAACCAGTGCGTACTGCCAAGATCTGTCTTGCCGGGGCGGCTGCCACGGCGATGGTGGGCTTCCTCGCCGCGCCCGCCGCCGCCGCGCCCACCGACACCACCACCGTCACCTTCGAGGTGCTCGTCGGCACCCTCGACATCGACGCGCCCGCCACCGCCGACCTGGGCAGCGGCGCGCCCGGCGGCACCATCACCGGCCAACTCGGCCCGGTCACCGTCACCGACTCCCGCGGCGCGGCCGACGCCTCCTGGGTCGCCACGGTGACCTCGACGGTCTTCCAGACCGGCGGCGGCACCCCGGCCGAAACGGTTCTGGCGTCGGAAATCGACTACTGGTCGGGCCCGGCCACGGCGACCACCGGCACCGGCACGTTCACGCCGGGACAGGCCACCGCCGCCGCCGCGGCGCCGCTGGACACCGCCGCTCCGCTGACCGCGTTCACCCACACCGGGGGCACCGGTGGTAACACCGCGACCTGGAACCCCACGCTGATCGTCAACGTGCCGCTCGACAGCATCGCGGGCGTCTACACCGGGACGGTGACGCATTCGGTGGCGTAGCCGCCGCGGCCGGTCGACCGTCGCGGTCGCGCTGGCACTGCTCTGCCTCGCCGGTCCGGGTCTGTCGACCCGGGCCGGCGCGGCCGAGCCAGATGCCGACGACCGCCTCGGGATCAGGCTGCTGGAGGCGCCGACCATCCGCCGCGACGACCCCCGGGCGTTGCGCTACATCGTCGACCACCTGCCGCCTGGAACGACCATCAAGCGGCAGATCCTGATCGTCAACCGGACGGACGAGCGACAGCGGATCGACGTCTATCCCGCTGCCGCGACGTTGGAGGAGCAGAAGTTCGTCTTCGGCGAGGGGCACGCGGCCAACGAGTTGACGTCGTGGACCAGCCTCGACCGCGACGCGATCGACCTGGAGCCGGGCGAGGAGGCGAAGGTCCGGGCAACCATCGCGGTGCCGAAGACGGCTTCCGCCGGCGAGCGGTACGGGGTCGTCTGGGCGTCGGCGATCTCCGCGCCGCGACCCAACGGCAGCATCACCCAGATCCATCGAGTCGGCATCCGGGTCTACCTGGACATCGGTCCCGGCGGCGAGCCGGTCTCCGATTTCACCATCGGCGACCTGCTGCCGGCGCGGAGCCTGGAGGGTGAACCGACGGTCGCCATCACGGTCTCGAACACCGGAGGCCGGGCCCTGGACCTCACCGGAAAGGCGACCCTCACCGAAGGGCCGGGCGGCACCCGGGCCGGGCCCTTCGACGTCGTGCAGGGCACCACGTTGGCACCGGGCACCTCCGGGCAGGTCACCGTCCGCTTCCCGAGAGAGCTGACGAACGGGCCCTGGAAGATCGACGTCAACCTGGAGAGCGGCCTGATCAAGAAGGCGGTGACCCGGCAGATCGAGTTCCCCGACCCGGGCAAGGTGGGCAAGCCCGGCACGTTCTTCTCCCGGATGACAGCCGGCTGGAACGTGCCCATGGCCGCGGTGGGTCTGGTGGTGGTCATCGGGCTGGCCTGGCTGGCGCGGCGATACCGGAGACGGCTGCCGGCCCAGCAATGAGGTCGCCGCTGGTCGGCCGGGTCACTCCGGCCGCTGGCGGCGAACCAGCATCCAGCCGACCAGCAACAGGGCCGAGCCCAACAGCGCCAGCGGACCGGTCGACGACGTGCCCGACCCGGTCACCGGCAATTCGGTGGGCGGGGGCTGCGTCGGGTCGTACGTGGGCCGGGGTGGGGGCTGGGTCGGGTCGCCTGTGGGGCTGGGCGGCGGCTGGGTCGGGTCGTACGTGGGCGTGGGCGTGGGTGTGGGCGTGCCCGGTAGCACCTCGAAGGTGACCCCGGTGTCCCCCGACGGCGCGGCCCGGACGCCGGCGACCGCGCTCGCCGGCCCGGCGGCCGGGGTGAGCACCGACGGGACCGCCAACGCGAGCCCCGCCGTGGCGGCGACCGCGCCACCAACGAGCCAGTTGACTGCTGTCCTACCCATGCGCCGACCCCTTCCGGTCCGAAACCTGAACGCGAAACCTGAACCGTGAAAAACGTACCTTTTCTGGTCAGATGTCGTGTGTGTTTCCCGGTCCGGCGCTCAAGGCACCACGATCAGGTGGCGGCCAGGATCACCGCCTCGGCGGTCAGGTAGTAGCGCTGGTCGTCGCCCGCCGGGTCGACCGGCTCGCGGAGCCGCTCCACCGCCAGGTAGCCGTCCGCGGCTGCCACCGCCCCCGGTGCCCAGCCCGTCCCATCCGAGCCGACGTTGAGCGAGAAACGGGAGAGCTGCCTGCCGCTCACCGGGTCGAGCGTCACCAGGTCGTTCGCATCGGTCAGCAGGTGCACCCGGCCGGGTTGAACGGCGATCAGCCGGGCGGTCCCCAGCCCGTCGACCCGCCAGAGTTCGCCGCCCGACCGGGCCGATCGACCCACCGCGACCCCGTCGGAAACGGTGACCGCCTGCTCACCGGCCAGGGTGGCGCCGGCCGGATCCAGTGCGGACGCAGCGGTCGGCTCGCCGCCGCCCAGCAGCCAACCCCGGCCACCCGCGTCGCCCGGCCCTGCGGTCCGCAGCGCCGGACATCCCGAGTGGCCGGCACGGCAGCCGAGCGGGGTCACCACCACCTCGTCCGTGGCGCCCGGTGGTCGCCAGCGCTCGCGCACCGCACCGGTCGCCGCGTCCCGCAACTCGACCGTGGCCGGCCCCGCACAGCGGTCCAGCCCGATCAGCTGCCCGGACGGGGTGGTGCCGACATCACTGCGGCAGCGACCGGGCAGGTCAACCCGCCACAGCTCCCGGCCGCCGGCCAACTCCACCCCGCGCGCCTGCGTGTCGCCAGTGACCACCAGCGCCGTACGGCCATCCGCGAGGTTGGTCAGGTAGAGCCCTCGCGGGTCCCAGACGGTGGCCGCGCCGGTACGCCGCACCGTCACCCCGGTCTCCGCCGGCGCGGGGCCGTCCGCTCGCCACAGCACCCGGCCGGTCGGAGCGTCGAGCGCGACCAGCCGGCCGTCGGACCAGCGGCTCACCACCGTGCTGCCACTGGCCACCACGCCGGTCAGCTCGGCCGGCCAGCGCCGGTACGACCAGTACGGCGAGGTACGGTGCCGCCCGTCGATGGGTCGATCGGCGTAGACCTGGCGGTGCGCCGCGTACACCCGCAGCCGGGCGTCCACGATCAACGGGGCGACCGGCAGCCGCCCGATCACGCCGGCGGCCGGCTGGGCCGCGGCCGGATAGCCGCCCCGGGCCACCGTGCTCACTTCGGCCGGAGCGAGCACCCGGTGGACGATGACCGCGACCGCCGCCACGGCGAACAGCGCCACGACCACCATCACGAGCCGTCGCCGGCCCTTCGGGAACCCCATGCCCCACCTCCGCCCGGCACCCTACCCAGCGGAACCGGCCGGATCTCGGTCAGGTCACGCGGCCTCGACGGAGCCGGTGGTGTCGGCCGCGGCGGCCAGGTCGGTGAGATCACGCCGGAGCGCGACCTCGACCGCCCGGGCGGCGAGACCGCCGAGCAGCAGCGCCACCACCCGGCCGTACGGGGCGGTCGGCACCGCCTCCTGGGTGACGGTGACCGCCGTGCAACCGCGTCGGCGACGCCGGACCGGCCGCAGGCTCCAGGTGATCCGGTAATCCACGCCGGCACCGGAGGAGCAGAGCACCAAGCGGCGTGGGGCAAGCGCCTCCACCACCAGAAACTCCTCGGTGAGCGTGCCGCCACCGGGCTGTGCACGCTCCTCCCGCCAGGCGGTGCCCGGCCCGAACGGGCCCGGGGTGAGCAGCTCGATCGGGCCGGCGGCGGTCAGCCGGGCGGCGCGGCCGGGGAGGTCGATCAGCAGACGCCAGACATCGACGGCGTGCGCCTCGATGAACCCGGTAACCGCCACCGTCGACATGCCACCTCCCGTGTCCTGGACGGTACGCGGAGTGAAGGGCCGACGGGGCCCCCGGGACGGAATTTTCACCGCCCGGAGGCCACGCTGTCCGTTCCGGCAACCGCCCGGCACCGATCGTCGACCGGGAGCGGCGCCGGTCAGTTCTCGAAGCGACCGGCCCGGATCGCGCCGATGAACGCTGTCCACCCCGGAGGGCTGACGGCGAGTGTGGGGCCGGCCTGGTCCTTGGAGTCGCGGACCGCGACCAGACCGAGAACGTCGACCAGGTTGTCCGCCACCTCCACGCAGAGCCCTTGGTCGTTCGAGCGGCTACTGGTACGCCAGACCGCGCCCGCGAGATCGTTCATGATCATTACCTCCGTGTACGATGAGAGGCCCTATCGCTGGCAGCCGGGCGGGATTCGCCCAGCTCGCAGCCATCGACGGGGCGACGAACTCCGCGTAGAGCAACGGGGTAACGCCCGATCTAAATCGGACAGCGCGTGCGATCACGAGTCCCGCTGACGAGACGATCCGTGGGCGGGCTGGCGCGACTCAGCGGGCCGGCCGCACCGTCCCGGTGACCTCGCCCAGGGCGATGGTGGTGCCGTCCGGGCCGGGCGCGGTGGCGGTGATCGTCACCGTGTCGCCGTCGGCCAGGAAGGCGCGACTCTCGTCGCCGAGCCGCACCGGCTCGGCACCGCCCCAGCTCAGCTCCAGGAACGAGCCGACCTGCCCACGGTCCGGGCCGGAGACGGTGCCCGAGGCGTACAGGTCACCGGTGCGCAGGGAGGCGCCGTTGACGGTGAGGTGTGCCAACTGCTGGGCCGGCGTCCAGTACATGGTGGCGAACGGCGGCTCGCTGACCCGCTCGCCGTTCCACTCCACCGCCAGCCGGAGGTCCAGCCCCCGGTGCGGCACGTCGCGCAGGTAGTCGACCACCGGCGGGTCCTGATCGGGGGCCGGCACGAAGGCGTCGGCGAGTGCGTCCAGCGGCGTCACCCAGGCCGAGACCGAGGTGGCGAAGGACTTGCCCAGGAACGGGCCGAGCGGCTGGTACTCCCAGGCCTGGATGTCCCGGGCCGACCAGTCGTTGACCAGCACCACGCCGAAGACGTGGTCGGCGAACTCGTCGACGGAGACCCGGTCGCCCAGCGCGCTCGGTACGCCCACCACGAAGCCGACCTCGGCCTCGATGTCGAGACGTACCGACGGGCCGGTGACCGGGCCCTCGGCGGAGGCGCGCTGCCCGACGGGGCGGACCACCGGCGTACCCGAGACGACCACCGTCCCGGCCCGCCCGTGGTAGCCGATCGGCAGGTGCTTCCAGTTCGGCAGCAGCGGCGGCTGGCCTGGGCGGAAGATCTGCCCGACGTTCGCCGCGTGGTGCTCCGAGGAGTAGAAGTCGACGTAGTCGGCCACCTCGACGGGGAGCAGCAACTCCACCTCGTCCAGCGACACGAGCAGCGGCTCCACGGCCGACCGGTGCGCCGGATCGGTCAGCAGCTCGGTGATCCGCTGCCGGACGGCCGTCCACTGCGGACGCCCCAACGCCATGAAGTCGTTGAGGGTGGGCCGGCACAGCGTGCCGGCGGCCAGCACCAGATCGGCGGCTTCCGCCCCGGCCAGGTCGAACACCCATGACCCGATCCGCACGCCGATCCGCGGCGAACCCCCGTCCTGCCGAAAGACCCCGTACGGCAGGTTCGTCACTCCGTACGGCGAACCATCGGCGCCGGTCACCCAGGTCATGCGTCGTGCCCCCCGTTCACCAGCCCCAGCCGGATCAGATCGGTCAGTGGTTCCAGGATGCTGCACGAGCCGAAGCCGACCCAGAGCGGGCGGGGTGCGTCGAGCCGTCCGCTGGTCCGCTCGAGGAGCGGGCGCGGGTCGGCGACGGTCAGCAGCTCGGCGACGGCCTGCACGCCGTCGCCCTCGGCGGCGGCCAGCGTCGCGGCCAGCACGTTGGCGTAGCCGTGGTGGGTGAACCCGGTTGCCGGGTCGAGGTGCCGGACCGCCTCGTGCAGCCCGGCGGTGAGCTTGAACGGCAGGTTTCGGTCCCGGCAGGCGCAGATCACCGCGGCCAGCTCGGTCGGGGTCGGGAAGAGCTCGGCGGCCAGCCCACCGGTCCGGAACTTGGCTGCGATCGGCACTCCGTCGGCCCGAGCGGCGGCGAGCGCGTCCAGCGCGCCCATCAGCCCGAAGGTCAACGGCAGCTCGGCGTAGACGGCCTCGAGGCCGCGCATCGTGGCGGTGACCCGCAGCAGGTCGGCGAGGCCGGGCAGCGGATCCTCGCCCCGCTTGGCGACCGCCACCTCGACCTGGCGCGCGGTCACGCTGTGCGGTGCCAGCGACGAGAGCGCGAAGGGCAGGCTCTCGATCCCGGTGTCACCGATGACCCCGACCACCAGGCCCTCGCCGGGGTCGACGAGGCCGCTCAGCTCGCCTCTGGTGATGGTCGAGGCCGGGATCAGCAGCGGGCCGACCAGGTCGTAATACCAGGCGGTGCGGTGCTGACGGTGGGCGGCGAGGGCGTCCGGCAGCGTGGCGCTGCCCGGTGGAAAGACGGCGGCGTCATCCACCAGGCCGTCGAGGAGTGCGGGCACCTGCGTTGACACGGGTGGAGAATCTACGGGACGCTACGAGGAACGGACAACAGCGTCCGATTATCGGACGCCTTCGCCCGGTGAACGGGATATATCGGGAGGCGAGATGCCGTACTACCGCAGCGTCGGCGAGGTGCCGCGCAAGCGCCACACCCAGTTCCGCCAGCCCGACGGCAGCCTCTACGCCGAAGAGCTGATGGGCCAGGAGGGCTTCTCCTCCGACTCGTCGCTGCTCTACCACCGGCACGCGCCAACCGCGATCCTGGCCGCCGACGAGTTCACCCCGCCCGCGTTCACCCGCTCGCCGAACCTGCCGCTCAAGCCCCGCCACCTGCGCACCCACAAGCTCGACGCGGGCGGCGCCGACCCGGTCCTCGGCCGGCAGCACCTGCTCGCCAACGACGACGTACGCATCGGGTACGTGCTCGCCGACCGACCGTCGCCGCTGTTCCGCGACGCCACCGGCGACCACTGCCTCTACGTCGAGGCGGGCACGCTACGGGTCGAGTCCCCGTTCGGCGTGCTGGACGCGGTCGCCGGCGACTACGTCATCATCCCCACGTCGACGATCCACCGGCTGGTGCCCACCGGTGAGCAGCCCGTCCGCCTGCTCACCATCGAGGCGGCCGGGCACATCGGCCCGCCCAAGCGCTACCTCTCGGTTCGCGGCCAGTTCCTGGAGCACTCGCCGTACTGCGAGCGCGATGTCCGCGGCCCGGCCGCCCCGCTGCTCGTCGACGGCGAGGAGGTGGAGGTGCTGGTCCGCCACCGCCGTGGTTGGACCCGCTACGTCTACGCGCAGCACCCGTTCGACGTCGTCGGCTGGGACGGGCACCTCTACCCGTGGGCCTTCTCCATCCACGACTTCGAGCCGATCACCGGCCGCATCCACCAGCCCCCGCCGGTGCACCAGACCTTCCAGGGCCCCAACTTCGTCATCTGCTCGTTCGTGCCCCGCAAGGTCGACTACCACCCGGAGTCGATCCCGGTGCCGTACAACCACCACAACGTCGACTCCGACGAGATGCTCTTCTACACCGGCGGCAACTACGAGGCCCGGCGCGGCTCCGGCATCGAGCAGGGCTCGATCTCCCTGCACCCGTCCGGCTTCACCCACGGCCCCCAGCCGGGTGCCGCCGAGCGCTCGATCGGCGCGGACTACTTCGACGAGTTGGCCGTCATGGTCGACACGTTCCGGCCGCTCGACCTCTGCGAGCCGGCCCGCACCGTCGAGGACGAGGCGTACGCCTGGACCTGGGCGCGTCGCGTCTAGTCGCCCTAGGTTTCGCCGGAGCCCTGACGTGGGCGAGCTGGGCGAGACTGGTTGGTGGTCAGGTTCGTGCGCGGGTGAAGACCGCGAACTCGGCTACCGCGGTGGCGGCGATGGTCAGCACCAGCGGCCATGGTGAGCCGACCACCGCGTACACCAGCAGCAGCGCCGGCGCGGCGGCCACCGCGTAGATCGCCAGCGCCAGCGACCGGTCCGAGTGCAGCAGGGCGGGCAGGATGGTCCGGGTCAGCCCCGGCAGCCGGGCTGCGAGCTGCCACACCACGATCCCGCCGGTGAGTGCGGCGAGCACCGCGATGATGCGGGAGAGCCCGTCGTTCGCCGAGGCCGCGAATGCCACCAGCACCGCGGCCACCAGCGACCAGCCCGCGCCGTACAGCACCAGGCGGTGCAGGCCGTCGGCGATGGTCCGCCCGGAGTCCATACGGCGTGGGCCGATCGTGGCCGCCTCGGCGAGGTGCTCCAGCGCCAGCGCCCAGCGACGCTGCTCCAGCCGGATCACACCCACGTCCTGCCGGGCCTCGGCGAGGCGCGGATCGAGCCGCAACGCCTCCCCGTAGGCCCGCTCGGCCAGGTCGAACAGCTCCAGCCGGGCGGCGACCAGGCCGAGCACCAGGTGCGCCTGCGGTTCCTCCGGGGCCAGCTCGACCCCACGCCAGGCCGCGTTCAGCGCCGGCTGGCCGTTGCGCGAGTCGGCCAGGATCGCCGCCGCGCTGCGCTGGGCGTACGCGTCGGCCGGGCCGAGCAGGAGGATCCGGTCGGCGGTGGCCGCCGACTCGGGGTAGCGCTCCAGGTCGGCCAGTGCCATGCCCCGGACGACCAGCGGTGCGAGCGCCTCGGGTGCGGCAGCCACGGCCGCATCGGCGGCGGCGAGCGCGTCAGCCGGGGAGCCGCCGGCCAGGTGCACCCGGGCCAGCATCGTGAGGGTGTCCGGGTCGCCTGCCGTCAGGGCGAGCGCGTCGGTCAGCTCGCCGGCCGCCTCGTCGTGGCGGCCGAGTTCGGCGAGAAGTTGGGCCCGCTGGAGGTGGCCGTCGGCGGCGGACCGGTCGGGAGCGGCGTCGCTGGACATCGCGGCGAGCCTAGGCGGCCGGGGCGTCGTACACCAGGGCCACCGCGATGCCGGCCAGCCCTTCGCCCCGGCCGGTGAAGCCGAGCCCGTCGGTGGTCGCGGCGGAGAGGGTGACCGGCGCGCCGACGGCCGCCGAGAGCACCCGCTGGGCCTCCTCGCGGCGTGTGCCGATCTTGGGGCGGTTGCCGACGACCTGCACGGACACGTTGCCGATGGCCAGACCGGCGGCCCGCACCCGGCGGGCCGTCTCGGTCAGCAGGGCAACCCCGGACGCGCCCGACCACTCCGGCTGGTCCACCCCGAAGGCGGAGCCGAGATCGCCGAGACCGGCGGCCGAGAGCAGCGCGTTGCAGGCGGCGTGTGCGGCCACGTCGGCGTCCGAGTGGCCGGCCAGGCCATCCTGGTCGGGCCAGAGCAGGCCGGCCACCCAGCACGGCCGGCCGGGCGCGAACGCATGCACGTCGGTGCCGACGGCCACCCGGGGAACGATCATGATCAGAGGGTACGCGTCAGCCGGCCGTGGTCAGCAGGTGCTCGGCCAGTGCCAGGTCGAACGGACGGGTGATCTTCAGGGCGTACTCCGAGCCGGGCACGCAGGTCACCTCGATGCCCTGCTTCTCGACCAGCCCGGCGTCGTCGGTGAGCGGATCACCGGCTGCCGCATGCGCGGCGATGAGCACGGAGCGGCGGAAACCCTGCGGGGTCTGCACCGCGCGCAGGGCGGACCGGTCGACGGTGCCGAGCACCACCTCGCCGGCGCCGACCTCCTTGATCGTGTCGACGACCGGCAGCACCGGGATCACCGCGGCACGCCCGCCTCGGACCGCCGCCGCGACGGACTCGACCAGCGCCGGTGGGGTGAGCGCCCGAGCGGCGTCGTGCACCAGCACGATCGCCGGGCCGGGCGGCACGGCCGCCAGCGCGGCAGCGACCGACGCCTGCCGCTCCGCGCCGCCGGGCACCACGATCACCGGTGCCACCGGGGCGAGCAGCTCGCGGACGGCCCCCACCTCGGCAGCCGGCGCGGCCACCACGATCGTGTGCACCGAGGGCGCGGCCGCCAGCCGGCGCACGGCGTGCACCAGCAGCGGCTCACCAGCGAGCAGGCGCAGCGCCTTCGGCAGACCGGGGCCGAGTCGTACGCCGGCACCCGCCGCAGGCACGAGGACCGCGACGTCACCGCGCGGGTTGAGCTGCGCGGTCACGTCGCGGTCCTCGGTGGTTTCTTCGCTACGAATCGGGTACGACGATGCTGTGCGGACTAGGCCTCGGTGAGCACCTTGTCGAGCAGCGACTCCGCCTCGTCCTTGGTGCTCTTCTCCGCCAGCGCGACCTCGCCGACGAGAATGTCGCGGGCCTTGGCCAGCATGCGCTTCTCGCCCGCGGAAAGGCCCCGCTCCCGCTCCCGACGCCACAGGTCGCGGACGACCTCGGCGACCTTCAGCGGGTTGCCGGAGGCCAGCTTCTCGAGATTGGCCTTGTAACGCCGCGACCAGTTGGTCGGCTCCTCGGTGTGCGGAGCACGGAGAACGTCGAAGACCTTGCCAAGGCCCTCTTCGCCGACCACCTCACGCACACCCACGATTTCGGCGTTCTCGGCCGGCACCCGGACCGTCAGGTCACCCTGCGCGACTTTCAGGACGAGGTATTGCTTAGGCTCGCCCTTGATGACCCGAGTCTCGATTGCCTCGATGAGTGCGGCCCCGTGGTGGGGGTAAACAACGGTCTCGCCGACACTGAAAACCATAGGTTCGAAACCCCTTTCGCTGTGTCTAGGGTAACACGCTCAGGCACCGATGTCTCACCGATGCCCTGACCGTTGGCGCAGCTCAGGGGCCCTGTGAGAGGTCTTTCTTCAGCTTGACAGGCAGCCAAACCGGTGGTCCGAACACGCTCCGTGACGCATAGATGACTGCCCGATGTGGGTTGCCAGAACGTCGAGATCAAGTGCTATGCGCTCTTCCCATGGTAGCCCGACCGGCGGGACCCCGCCCAGGTGTAGCGGGAGGTGCCCTCGGTAGGGGACGCTGGAGGCCGAGCCACACTCCGCTCTCGAGACGCCGCCAGGGGGTCCCATGGGCAAGCCGGACGCAGAGGGCCACGGTCCGCCCGACGGGCTGCCCGACCTGCCGCCCGAGTGGGGTCGAGTGGTGGTTCCCGATGATGCCTCCGCGCTGGCCGCCGAGGCCGCCCAGATCCGCCGCGAGCTGCGGCGGGCCACCGGCCGAGCGGCAGGCCACCGGGCCCTGGCCCTGCCGCTGCTGGTCCTGCTGGTGGCGGTGCTCACCACGCTGGCCGGCCTGCTCGCGGTCACCTGGCCGCGCACCCAGCGCGGCGCCGACCGTCCGACCCCCGCTCCCTACGCGCCTCCCGCGTCGCTCACCGGGCAGGCGCTGCCCGCGATGGACCTGGTCGACGCGGGCCAGACACCGGTGCCACTGCGCGGTCTGCTCCCCGCGATGATCATTCTGGTGGATGGCTGCACCTGCCCCGACCGGGTCACCGAGGCCGTGGCGGCGGCACCCCCCGGGGTGGCCGTGCTCACCGTCGCGGGCGGGCGGACGGTCGCGGCTACACCGCCGACACCCGGGCGGACCGTCCGCGCCCTGGCCGACCCCACCGGTGGGCTCCGCGCGTTCCTGGGCCAGCCCAGCCGCGCGGACACGGCGACCGCGCTGCTGGTCGACCGAACCGGCACGGTGACCCGGGTGTTAGCCGAGCTGGGGCCCGCCGAGGCGTACCGAAAGGACCTCGCCGCCCTCGCCGCCTGACCGACGGAGCCCGGTCAGGGCAGCGCCACGAGCTGCGCCTCGGCGTCGATCGTCTCCGTGTCTCCCGTCGAGAGGGTCACCACGACCGGCGGGCCGACGGTCCGCACCTCGGCGGCGGCGATCGTGCCGTCGCAGCGGATCCGGGTCGGCCCGGCGAACTCGGCGCCGATGACGTCCACGAACATGGCGCCCGGCCGGGTGCACCGGTACTGCAGGAGGTAACGGGAACCGTTGGCGGCGGCCTGCCGGGTCACGCCATGGGTCGGGGTGAGCCTCGCTCGCTCCCGCCAGACCGTCTGGTTGAACACCGGCAGCCCGCCCGTCGGGTCCGGCTCGAAGAACAGTTCACCCGGCGCGCCGTCGACGGAGGTGAGCATGCCCGTCGCCGGATCGATCGAGACCCCCGGACTGCCCTGCACCTCGGTGATCTCACCCGTCCCGGCGTCCATCCGCACGGTGACCCGGGCATCGGGCGACGCCTCCGCCAGGGAGCGCGCCATGGCGCGCTCCAGTTCGGTGCTGACGGGCGGCCCCACGCTCGGCTCGGCGGTCGGTGGACGAGTCGAAACGGGTGCCTCGGCCCGCCACCACCAGCCGCCGACCACGAGGGCGGCCACGGCCGCGCCGGCCAGCACCGTCGACCGCAGTCGGTGATCCGCCGCCATCTCCATTCGGCGAGGGTACCGGCCGGGTCGCGGCTGTTCAGTCCTGTCGATCGAGCAGGGCGGCGTACAGGGTGAGGCCGGGACCGAACGCCAGCATGAGGATCCGTCGGGGCGCGGGCGTCTCGCGACTCAGCCGGTCCAGGATCAGCAGCACGGTCGGCGACGAGCAGTTGCCGTGCTCGTCGAGCGTCGCCCGGGACGCCGCCAGCGCCTGCGGCGGCAGGGCCAGCTCCCGCTCGACCACGTTGAGGATCCGCGGGCCACCCGGGTGCACCGCCCAACCGTCCACGCCGGAGCCCGTGTCGACGTGCCGCGCGAGCAGGTCGTCGACCAGCCCTCGGACGTGCCGGGACAGCACCTGCGGCACCTTCGGCGACAGCCCCATCCGGAAGCCGGTGTCGGTGACGTCCCAGGTCATGTGATCGGCGGTGGAGGTGTCGGTGACCGAGGTGACCTCGCGTATCGCGTACCCCCGGCCACCCGGCACCACCACGGCGGCGACCGCGGCGTCCGAGAAGAGCGCGTGCGAGACGATCTGCTGGGTGTCCATCCGGGCGCTGGACGGCTGGATGTGCAGGCTGGTCAGCTCCGCGCAGAGCAGCAGCGCCGGACGGCCCCGGGCGGTCACGAAGTCGCTTGCCGCGCCCAGCCCCGGCAGCGCCGCATAGCAGCCCATGTGGCCGACGAACATCCGCTGGGTGTCCGGGGCCATGCCGAGGTCCCGGGCGAGCAGGATGTCCAGGCCCGGAGTCGCGTACCCGGTGCAGGAGCAGACGATGAACATTCCCACGTCACCGGCGCCCAGACCGGCCGCGGTCAGCGCTCGACCAACCGCCTCCTTGCCCAGCGGCAGCGCCTCGACCTGGTACCGGCGCATCCGGCGTTCGGTCGGCCAGTCGGACGCGTCCTCCAACAGCGGGTTGACCGCGGCCTGACGCCGGGTCACCCCCGAGTTGGCGAAGATCCGCTGGGCCAACGCCCTGGTGGTGCCGGAGAAGTGCCGGGAGAAGAAGCCCTCCCACAACTCGTCCTGCAAAGCGGACGGCGGCTGCGCCGCCCCGAGCCCCGCGATCACTGGTACGGACACGATCCCCACCTCTCGTCGGACGCTGTCCTCCCCCGGTCTGTCTTCCCGGCCACGGCGGCCGGGCCTTTCCTGGCGGCGGTCGACCCGCGCCGGCTCACCAACGTGGGGCCGATCCGTCGCGGTCCGGGTCCCCGCCCAGGGCGGCGATGCCGAGCCAGTCGGCACAGACGTCCGAGGTGGCCGGATGCAACGAGCCGCAGCGGGCGTCCCGGTAGAGCCGCTCCAACGGGTGGCCGCGTCGGGTCGCCGAGGTGCCCGCCGCCTCCAGCACCGATGCCGCCACCTCGGCCGCCGTGGTGCCGGCCAGCAGCTTGGCTCGCCACACCCAACGGTTGGTCTCCGCGTCGCCCGGCGCATCGTCCACCCGGCGGGCCGCCTCGGCGACCACCAGTTGGGCCGCCGCCGTCGCCGCGTCCGCCCGCCCCAGCCGGGCCCGCACCGCCGGCAGGCCGGCCAGGTTGCGGGCGTTGAGGTGCTCGGCGGCCGCGCCGATCGCCGCCCGAGCCACCCCCACGTAGACGGCCGCGTAGCTGGCCACCAGCCAGTGCGGCATCAGCTGGGCGACCACCAGGGCCAGCCCCTCCACCCCGCCGAGCAGCCGGTCGGTCGGCACCGTGACGTCCAGGTGCAGGTCGTGCGAGGAGGTCGCGCGCATGCCGAGCGCGTCCCAGGTCGGCTCGACGGTCAGGCCGGCCGGGCTGGCCGGCACCAGGAACTGGGAGACCACCGACTGGTCGGCGGCACTGCGGGCGGCCACCAGGTAGCCGTCGGCGTGCCCCGCGCCGGAGCAGAAGGTCTTGCTGCCCTTGAGGTGCCAGCCCTCGTCGGTCGCCTCGTAGACCGTGCTCAGCTGGGAGAGCCGGGCGCCGGCGCCGCGTTCGCTCATCGCGACCGCGTACCAGGAGCCCTGGGCCGCGGCGGCGAGCAGCCGGTCCCGGGCGGCCAGCGCCTCCGCCGGAACGCCCAGCGCCTCGGCCAGCTCCTGGGTGACCGCCCCCAACGCGCCGGTGACCGAGGCGTGCATGTTGAACACCAGGGCCGTCGCGCCGTTGCCCCGGGCCAACTCGGTGGCGACCGCGGCGTACTCGGCGAAGCTGGCGCCCAGACCCCCCAGCTCCCGGGGCACCATCAACCCGAACAGGCCGGCCTCGCGCAGGTCACGGAAGTCGTCGACCGGGAAGGAGCCGTCCCGGTCGTGCTCCGCGGCCCGCGCGGCGAACCGCGGTGCCAACCGGCGGGCCGCCTCAAGCGCGTGCACCGTCATATTGCCCCCTTCTCGGCGTCCCTTACCCCGGTCGCGGTCCGACTATCCGTTGCGGACACCCCAGCCCTGGTACAACACGGCGGTGGAGCGGGTCGGCACGATGCGCGGGGTGCGGCCGCCGAGCGCCGCGCCGGGCGTACGGGCCGCGCGGGCCCGACGCACCAGCCAGGCCAGCAGGCCACCGACCTGTGGTCGGACGCCCCGCAGCCGCAGCTCGACGCCGTGCCGGGCGCACTCGGCAACCAGGGCCCGGGCGTCCACGAACAACCGTGGATCGTGGATGCCGCGAGGCACCGTCGGCAGGCGCTCGGCGATCCGGACCGCGACCAGCCGGGCCAGCGCCGTGTCGTTCAGGGTGTCCAGCACCAGCCGGCCGCCGGGGCGCAGCAACCGGCACGCCTCGGCCACGACGCGTGGCCAGGCCGGCACATGCTCCAGCAACTCACCGGCGGAGACCACGTCGGCACAGCCGTCGGGGAGCGGGACGGCGGTCGCGTCGGCTTGGAGGACGTGCACCCCGTGCCCGACGGCCTGGACGAGCGCCGAGCGCGTCAGGTCGACCCCGACGTGCCGGTAGCCCTTGCCGGCCAGGTGGGGCGCGAGCAGCCCGGCACCGCAGCCCAGGTCGACCAGGAGCGCGCCGGGACGGGTGGCCGGCGGCACCAGCGCAGCACGTGCCTCGGCCAGCCAGTGCAGCATCGCGAACGCACCATCCGGCCGCCACCACTCACCGGCCAGGTCGTCGTACTGGCGCGGATCGTTGCGCGGCAGCACCCTAGGGCCGGTGGACGCCGGGGCCGCAGCCACGTCTCGCATGGCACCGAGCGTGGCACGACTGCTCGGTAACGACCAGACTTCCCTTATGTCGTCGAGGGTGTTAGGGCTGGTCAGAGCGAGCCATCCGGAACCGGGCGCGGCGGTGACCATCGTGGCCGGTCTGCTGGCCTGGGGAGTGGGGCATCGACCGGCCGGGATCGTCTCGGTGGTGCTCGCCGTGCTGGCCAGCCAACTCGCCGTGGGCTGGACCAACGACGCGCTGGACGCCGAGCGGGATGCCACGGTGGGACGTACCGACAAGCCGGTCGCCGCCGGCGCGGTCGGCCGGCGCACCACGGCCTGGGCTGCGGCGGCGGCCGCGGTGGCCTGCCCGTTGCTGGCGCTGACCACGAACCCCACGGCGGCGTTCTGGCTCACCGTCGCCCTGGTCTCCGCCCTGCTCTACGACTGGCCACTCAAGGCCACCCCGTTCTCGGTGCTCCCGTACGCGATCTCCTTCGGCGCGCTGCCCGCCTTCGTGGTGCTGGCGCTGCCCGGCGAGCCGACCCCGCCGACCTGGCTGCTGGCGGCGGCGGCCTGCCTCGGCGCCGGGGCGCACTTCGCCAACGTGCTGCCCGACCTGGCCGACGACGCCCGGACCGGCGTGCGCGGCCTACCGCACCGGCTGGGCGCGACCGGCAGCCGAGCCGCCGCGGCCGGGCTGCTCCTCGCGGCGACCGCGGCCCTCGTCCTCGGGCCACCCGGGCCGCCGTCGGCCATCGGGCTGGCAGCGGTCGGCACGGCCGCCGTGGTGCCGCTGGTGAGTTGGTACGCGGGGCGCTCCGCGGTCCGGGCCGGTCGACGGCCGGTGGCCGCCTTCCGTGCGGTGCTGCTGGTGGCGCTCATCGACGTGGTCCTGCTGGTGGCGAGCGGTCGGGTGGTGTGACCGCCACCCGGGGGGAGGGCATTACCGGGTCCGCGTGCGGGCCTCGATCAGCCCCAACTACCCTGGAGCGCGGTCTGCGCGGGTATGGCCACCGTGCCCGGCGTGCGGCCGGGTGGGGATCGTGACGAGGAGGACCGACGTGACGCGCTCGATCAGGGGATCCCGGCGGGCGGCCCTGTTGCTGTCCGGGATCGCGGCGGCGACCAGCCTGCTGGCGTCCGGCTGCGGCGCCGGTCAGATCGCCCAGACCGCCGAGAAGGTGCCGTCGGTGCAGGGCGTCAACATCTCGGCCGGCAACGGCGTCTTCGCGGTGCGTGGGCTGCAGGTCCAGTACCCGGGCACCGAGGGCTACAAGGCCGGTCAGGACGCCACCCTCGACGCCGTGATCTACAACGACTCGAAGGAGACGGTGACGGTCACCGTCACCACCGAGAGCGCTCGCGAGGTGGTGATCACCGGAGGTTCGGCGAGCCCGTCGCCGTCCGCCTCGGAGTCGACCTCGACCAGCCCCTCGCCGTCCGACTCGGTCAGCCCGTCGGCCACCGGCTCCGCCAGCCCGTCGGGGCGCCGGTCCACCTCGGCCAGCCCGTCGGTGACCCCGTCCGAGACCGGGTCGTCGTCGGCCACCCCGTCGGCTCCCGAGTCGGCACGGGCGTCCGGATCGGCCAGTCCGTCCACTCCGGGCGAGCCGGCCAAGATCGAGCTGGCCCCGCTGAGCTACCTCCAGCTCAACGAGAAGGCCACCCAGCAGCTCCGGCTCATCGGGCTCAACGAGGCGCTGCGCTCCGGCCAGAACGTCTTCGTGACCTTCGACTTCGGCAACGGCAACACGGCCACCAGCGCGGTGCCGGTCGCGGTGCCGCTCACCCCGGCCGCGCCCGCCTCGCCGATCATCGAGCGCGAGGGTGGCTACGAGGAGGAAGGCTCCAACACCGGCCACGGCGGCTGACCACGAGCACCCCGACATCGACGACGCCCCGGCGTGGTGACCACCACGCCGGGGTGTTTTCGTCGTACGTGAGGACTAGCGTCCTGATGTGACCACCTCCCGATCGACCCCTTCGCGTGCAGCGGCGGGCGGAGCCCGCGGTCGGTCCGCCGCCCGCGAACCACGCCCGGCCTACCAGTGCGACGCCTGCGGCCACCAGCCACCCAAGTGGGTGGGGCGCTGCCCCGAGTGCGGCGAGTGGGGCGCGGTGGTGGAGAGCACCCTGACCGGCCCGACCGTCGCCGGGCGGGTGGTCAGCTCCCGGCTGCCGGCCGAGCCGGCCCGGCCGATCGCCACCATCAGCGCCGCCCCGGCCCGCGCCCGGCCCACCGGGGTGAGCGAGCTCGACCGGGTGCTCGGCGGTGGCCTGGTCCCGGGAGCGGTGGTGCTGCTGGCCGGTGAACCCGGCGTGGGCAAGTCCACCCTCCTGCTTGACGTGGCACAGCAGTGGGCCGCCGGCTCCGGCAGCCCTTCGCTGGTGGTCAGCGGCGAGGAGTCGGTCAGTCAGGTGCGGCTGCGCGCCGAGCGGATGGGCACTCTGCACGACCAGCTCTACCTGGCCGCCGAGAGCGACCTGGGCGCCGTGCTCGGGCACCTCGACGCGGTCAAGCCGGGCCTGCTGGTGCTCGACTCGGTGCAGACCATCTCGACCACCGGCACCGAGGGCGTGCCCGGTGGCGTGACCCAGGTCCGTGCCGTCACCGCCGCGCTGGTCTCGGTGGCCAAGGAGCGGGGCATCGCCACCGTGCTGGTCGGGCACGTCACCAAGGATGGCCAGGTGGCCGGGCCACGGGTGCTGGAGCACCTGGTCGACGTGGTGCTGCACTTCGAGGGCGACAAGCACTCCTCGCTGCGACTGGTCCGCGGTGTCAAGAACCGGTTCGGCGCGGCCGACGAGGTCGGCTGCTTCGAAATGCACGAGGGTGGCATCAGCAGCCTGGCCGACCCGTCCGGCCTCTTCCTGACCCGCTACTCCGAGCCGGTGCCGGGCACCTGCGTGACGGTGGCGATGGAGGGGCGGCGGGCGCTGGTGACCGAGGTGCAGGCGCTGATCGGTGCGACAGTGGCCGGCTCTCCCCGGCGTACCGTCTCGGGCCTCGACTCGGCCCGGCTCGCGATGGTGCTCGCGGTCCTGCAACGCCGCACCGAGCGGCTGACCCTGCACGACCGGGAGGTCTTCGCGGCCACCGTGGGCGGCATCCGCGTGGTGGAGCCGGCCGCCGACCTGGCCGTCGCGCTGGCCGTCGCCTCCGGCGGGCTCAACCTGGCCATCGCACCGCACCTGGTGGCAATCGGCGAGGTGGGGCTGACCGGCGAGGTGCGGCGGGTCGGTGCGGTCCCGCGCCGACTGGCCGAGGCGGCCCGGCTCGGGTTCAAGGTGGCCCTGGTCCCGCCCGGTTGCGGCCCGGCGAGCACCGGTGCCGGCCCCGAGCAGATGCGGGTGACCGAGGTCACCGACGTCCGCTCGGCCCTGCACCATGCGGCCCGTGCGTCCGCCGAGTGACCCACGGTGCCGACGGGACCGCGCCACCGGGGCGATACCGGACAGCCCGCCCCGAGCGGGAAACGGTTGGAGGGCGGCATCGTGACACATCACAGTAACCACGACAGCACCCACCGCACGGCAGTCCGTAGACTGTGCCCGTGCCGATCGACCGCGATACCACCAAGCCTGCCGGCGCGCCGCCTCACGCCCGCACCGCGACCGTGGGCTCGCCGGCCCGCCCGATCAGCGTGAGCGTGGCCGCAGGCGCCGGCGGCGCCGGGGATCCGCTGCGGGCCAACCTCGCGCTGATGGCGCCTGGCACCGCCCTGCGCGACGGGCTGGAGCGCATCCTGCGCGGCCGCACCGGCGCGCTCATCGTGCTGGGCTACGACAAGGTCGTCGAGGGTCTGTGCACCGGCGGCTTCCCGCTGGATGTGGAGTTCTCGGCGACCCGGGTCCGCGAGTTGTGCAAGATGGACGGCGCCGTGGTGCTGTCCAGCGACGGCACCCGGATCGTCCGGGCGGCGGTGCATCTGATGCCCGACCCGTCCATCCCGACCGAGGAGTCCGGCACCCGGCACCGCACCGCCGAGCGGGTGGCCCGGCAGACCGGTTACCCGGTCATCTCGGTCAGCCAGTCGATGCGGATCATCAGCCTCTACGTCAACGGTCAGCGGCACGTGCTCGACGACTCGGCGGCGATCCTGTCCCGCGCCAACCAGGCGCTGGCGACTCTCGAGCGCTACAAGCTCCGGCTGGACGAGGTCTCCGGCACACTGTCCGCCCTGGAGATCGAGGATCTGGTCACCGTGCGCGACGCGGTGGCGGTGGTGCAGCGACTGGAGATGGTCCGGCGGATCGCCGACGAGATCGCCGGCTACGTGGTCGAGCTGGGCACCGACGGTCGCCTGCTCGCCCTGCAGCTCGACGAGCTGATGGCCGGCGTGGACGCCGACCGCACGCTGGTCATCCGGGATTACCTCCCGGTCGGCCGCAAGTCCCGCACCCTGGACGAGGCGCTCGTCGAACTCGACCTGCTCGGCGCGACCGAGCTGATCGATCTGGTGTCGGTGGCCAAGGCGATCGGCTACCCGGCCGCCTCGGACGCGCTGGACGCCGCCGTCAGCCCACGGGGCTTCCGGCTGCTGGCCAAGGTGCCCCGGCTGCCGGTGGCCGTGGTCGACCGCCTGGTGGTGCACTTTGGCAGCCTCCAGCGGCTGCTGGGCGCGACGGTGGAGGATCTGCAGGCCGTCGAGGGTGTGGGCGACGCCCGGGCGCGCGGCGTCCGGGAAGGGCTGTCCCGGCTCGCCGAGGCGTCCATCCTGGAGCGGTACGTCTGATCCGGCTCAGCCGGTGATGGTGAGCTTCACCGACGGGCTCAGCTTGGTGCCCACCCGGGCGAAAACCTGGTATGTCCCGGCCGGCGGATAGGGCCCGGCAGCCAACCCCGTCTTGTCGCACCGGGTGGTGTCCCGCCCGTTCCAGCCCACCTCGTAGGAGCGCTCGAAGTCGGGCGTGAAGGACTGCACGTCCTGGCCCTGCACCTTGCCGCAGGTGTCCGACGACCACACCTTCTCCGCGCCGGACTTGATGAAGATCTCCTGGAGGTCGGCGCCGACGTTCCGGCTGCACGTCCGATCCGAGGTGTTCTTGATCTTGAGCTGAAGGTCCACCATCGCGCCGCGCTGCACCGCCGTGGGCTGCGCCACCGCGATCACGCTGATCTCCGTGTCGGCGCAGGTGCCGTCATCCACCGACCCCGCAGCAGCACCCGGGGGCGGCAGCATGTTGCTGGTGGTCTCGGCGCTCGGGCTCGCGCCATCGGAGTCAGCGGACGCCGACGCTGATGGAGCCCCGGTCTGCGGGGTCAGCACCGGCCCGGCAGGACCGGGCGTGGTGGTGGACGCCGACGGCGACGTCGACCTCGCCTGCGGTTTGCCGCCGGAGCGACTCCCCGTGCACGAGTAGAGCAGGACCATCAGGAACAGAAAACCCACTCCGAGTACGACGACACGACGCCGCCAGTACACGGCGGGTGGCAGGGGGCCGACCGTCAGACGCATGATGCCCTCCACCGTAGCGGCGCTGCACCCGCCAACCGGGCACGACTCGCCGGAACAACCGACCCTCCACTAAGGACCGTGCCGTCGATCGCGGGACGCCCACTCAGAGGTAGACCTTGCGTTGATAGACGGCGTGCGCACCGGCGACCCGGTCCAGGAAGAGCAGCCCCGCACAGTGGTCGATCTCGTGCTGCAACGCCCGCGCCTCGAAGCCGTCGGTCACCAACCGAACCGACGCTCCCGTGCCCGGCAGGTCAGCCTCCACCACCAGCCGGCTGGCACGCTTCACGTCCCCGGTCAGGTCCGGCACCGACATGCACCCCTCCCGGCCCGGTTTCCACCGGGTGGCCTCGACCACCCGGGCATTGCAGAGCACGAACGTCCCATGCACGGTGACCGCCTTCGGATGGCCGGTGACGTCGACGGCGAACACCCGGGCACCCACCCCGATCTGCGGCGCGGCCAGACCGACACAGCCCGGCGAGACCCGCATGGTGGCGACCAGATCGGCGGCCAGCCGGACCGTCTCCGTGGCGGTGGGATCGACCTCGCCGCCGGCCCGGCTCAGCACCGGATTCGGCGCCGACACCACCGACCGCACCGCACCCGGCACGGCCAGCGCCTCCGGCGTCCAGTCACCCAGTCCGGCGTACGCCGCGCCCTGCTCGGCGGCGTACGTCCCGTCGCCCCCGGCGGCGTCCGGGCCACTCCGCTCACCGGTCACAACAGGTCCGGATCTGCCGACCGGAGGGTGACCTCGACGCCCAACTCGGCGGCCGTCCGGTGCAGTCGGTCGGTCAGCGTGTCGGCGACACCGGCCGGCAACTCGACCTCGGCCAGCACCACGTAGAGCGAGCCGGCGAGCCGGGTGCTCAGGTCGGTGACGTTCCCGCCAGCGTCCACCAGCACCCGGGTCATCGCCGCGACGATGCCCATCCGATCCGACCCGTGGACCGCCATCACGTACGGCTCACCGACCGGCGTGACCGCGCCGTCCGGGGTGACCTCGCGTACCGTCGCCAGCAGCTGACCCTCGGCGGCCAGCGGCGTCAGCGCGGCCTCGACCTCGGCGGCGGCCGGACCGGTGCAGATGAGCGTCATGGCGAAGTGCCCCCGCAACCGCGTCATCGTGCTGTCGGTCAGGTTCGCGCCCAGCCGGGCCAGCACCTCGGCGACGTCGGCCACGATGCCCGGCCGGTCCCGACCGATGACGGTGATCGCGAGCTCGTTCATTCCGGCATTCTGCCCGATCTGCCCGGTGCCGCTCTGCCACCCCGCCCGAGGCGCCCAGCCAGCGGGATCGGTCCGCGTGACATCATCGACGACGCGATGACTCAACCTGATTTCGCCACACTGATCAGCCGCTGGTACCAGCAGCACGCCCGTGACCTGCCGTGGCGCGAGCCCGGAGTCACCCCGTGGGCCATCCTGGTCAGCGAGGTCATGCTCCAGCAGACGCCGGTGGTCCGCGTGGTGCCGGCCTGGCAGGCGTGGCTCGCCCGCTGGCCGGACCCGGCCACACTGGCGGCGGACAGCCCCGCTGAGGCGATCCGGATGTGGGGGCGCCTCGGCTACCCCCGCCGGGCGGTACGACTGCGGGAGTGCGCAGTCGCGATCGTGGACCGGCACGGCGGCCACGTGCCGGACCGCCTGGAGCAGCTGCTGGCCCTGCCGGGAGTCGGCACCTACACGGCCCGGGCGGTGGCCGCGTTCGCGTATGGGCAGCGGCACCCCGTGGTCGACACCAACGTACGTCGGGTGGTCTGCCGGGCCGTCGCCGGCGAGCCGGACGCCGGACCGGTCACCCGGCCAGCCGACCTGGTCGCCACCGAGGAGCTGCTGCCGGAGGAGCCGGCCGCCGCGGCCCTGGCCAGCGCCGCGTTCATGGAGTTGGGCGCGGTGATCTGCACGGCCCGGTCGCCCCGGTGCCCGGCCTGCCCGGTCGAGTCGGTCTGCGCGTGGCGGGCCTCCGGGCAGGAGCCGCCGACCGGACCCACCCGTCGCCCACAGCGGTACGCGGGGACCGACCGACAGGTGCGTGGGCTGTTGCTCGGGGTGCTCCGGGAGAGCACCGGGCCGGTCCCGCACCAGCGGCTGGACCAGGTCTGGAGCGACGACGTGCAGCGTGCCCGGGCCCTGGCGGGTCTGGTGCAGGACGGGCTGGTCGAGCCGATCGGAGCCGACTCCTTCCGCCTCGTCGGCGACGGTCCACCCCTGTCCACGCCCAACCTCACCTGACCCTCCCGGCGGCCGGCGCTGATCACCGGCCGGCACTGACGGCGGCCGGCGCTGATCGACTCGGCCTCCCCGATATCGGGGCATCCCGGCGCGGAGACACCGCGACATCGCCGATATCGAGTCGATCATCCGACCGACGCAGGCCGGCCGAGCGGGGGGCGGGGTGATCGCCGCCGAGGGTGCCAGCCGACGCGTCCGATGACGGAGGGACAAGAGGGCGGGGCCCCGATGGCTTGCGCCATCGGGGCCCCGCCTTCGTGCTCTGTCGGCCTTACTCGTCCGCGCCTGCGGCGGCAGTGCCGCCGAGGTCTGCCGGCACGGCGTCCGGAACCTCGACCGGCTTGTCCGCTCCGTGGAAGACGAGCTTGGACTTGTCGATGTCGTTCGGGTCGCCCTCGCAGTCCACCACCACGATCTGACCCGGGGTCAGCTCGTTGAACAGGATCCGCTCGGAGAGGTTGTCCTCGATGTCGCGCTGGATCGTGCGACGCAGGGGACGGGCACCGAGCACCGGGTCGAAGCCCTTGACCGCCAGGTACTTCTTGGCGTTGTCGGTCAGCTCCAGACCCATGTCCTTGTTGCGCAGCTGCGTCTCGATCCGCTGGATCATGATGTCCACGATCGAGAGGATCTCGTTCTGGCGCAGCTGGTGGAAGACGATGGTGTCGTCGATCCGGTTGAGGAACTCAGGCCGGAAGTGCTGCTTGAGCTCGTCGTTGACCTTCTGCTTCATCCGGTCGTAGTTGGACTCGGAGTCCTCCGACGCCTGGAAGCCGAGCGACACCGCCTTGGCGACGTCCCGGGTGCCCAGGTTGGTCGTCAGGATGATGACCGTGTTCTTGAAGTCCACGATCCGGCCCTGACCGTCGGTGAGCCGACCGTCCTCCAGGATCTGGAGCAGCGTGTTGAACACGTCCGGGTGGGCCTTCTCGATCTCGTCGAAGAGGACCACCGAGAACGGCCGACGCCGCACCTTCTCGGTCAGCTGCCCGCCCTCGTCGTAGCCGACGTAGCCGGGAGGGGCACCCACCAGCCGGGAGACCGTGTAGCGGTCGTGGAACTCGGACATGTCGAGCTGGATGAGGGCATCCTCGCTGCCGAAGAGGAACTCGGCGAGCGCCTTGGACAGCTCGGTCTTACCGACGCCGGACGGGCCGGCGAAGATGAACGAGCCCGACGGGCGCTTGGGGTCCTTCAGGCCGGCCCGGGTACGCCGGATCGCCTTCGAGACCGCCTTGACCGCGTCCTCCTGGCCGATGACGCGCTTGTGCAGCTCGTCCTCCATGCGCAGCAGGCGTGAGGTCTCCTCCTCGGTCAGCTTGTAGACCGGGATGCCGGTCCAGTTGCCGAGGACCTCGGCGATCTGCTCGTCGTCAACCTCGCTGACGACGTCCAGGTCACCGGCCTTCCACTCCTTCTCCCGCTGCGCCTTCTGGCCAAGGAGCTGCTTCTCCTTGTCCCGCAGCTGGGCGGCGCGCTCGAAGTCCTGCGCGTCGATCGCGGACTCCTTGTCGCGACGCACCTGGGCGATGCGCTCGTCGAAGTCGCGGAGGTCTGGCGGCGCGGTCATCCGACGGATGCGCATGCGGGCACCGGCCTCGTCGATCAGGTCGATCGCCTTGTCCGGGAGGAAGCGGTCCGAGATGTATCGATCGGCCAGAGTCGCGGCAGCCACCAGGGCGGCGTCCGTGATGCTCACGCGGTGGTGCGCCTCGTAACGGTCACGCAGGCCCTTGAGGATCTCGATGGTGTGCGCCAGCGACGGCTCACCCACCTGGATCGGCTGGAAGCGGCGCTCGAGCGCGGCGTCCTTCTCGAGGTGCTTGCGGTACTCGTCGAGCGTGGTGGCACCGATGGTCTGCAGCTCACCACGGGCCAGCATCGGCTTGAGGATGCTCGCCGCGTCGATCGCGCCCTCGGCGGCACCCGCACCCACCAGGGTGTGGATCTCGTCGATGAACAGGATGATGTCGCCCCGGGTGCGGATCTCCTTGAGCACCTTCTTGAGGCGCTCCTCGAAGTCACCGCGGTAGCGGGAACCGGCAACCAGCGCACCGAGGTCGAGCGTGTAGAGCTGCTTGTCCTTGAGCGTCTCGGGCACCTCGCCCTTGATGATCTTCTGGGAAAGCCCCTCCACCACGGCGGTCTTACCGACGCCGGGCTCACCGATCAGGACCGGGTTGTTCTTGGTACGGCGGGAGAGCACCTGCATGACCCGCTCGATTTCCTTCTCGCGCCCGATGACCGGGTCGAGCTTGCCCTCGCGGGCGGCCTGGGTCAGGTTGCGGCCGAACTGGTCCAGCACGAGGCTGGTCGACGGCGCGGCCTCACCCGGCGCGGCGCCAGCCGCGGCCGGCTCCTTGCCCTGGTAGCCGGAGAGCAGCTGGATCACCTGCTGGCGGACCCGGTTGAGGTCGGCGCCGAGCTTGACCAGCACCTGGGCGGCGACGCCCTCGCCCTCGCGGATCAGACCGAGCAGGATGTGCTCCGTGCCGATGTAGTTGTGGCCGAGCTGCAGCGCCTCGCGCAGGGACAGCTCAAGCACCTTCTTGGCCCGCGGCGTGAACGGGATATGCCCGCTCGGCGCCTGCTGGCCCTGGCCGATGATCTCCTCGACCTGCTGGCGGACGCCCTCCAGGGAGATGCCGAGGCTCTCCAGGGCCTTTGCCGCGACGCCTTCACCTTCGTGGATCAGGCCCAGCAGGATGTGTTCCGTACCGATGTAGTTGTGGTTGAGCATCCGGGCCTCTTCTTGGGCCAGGACGACAACCCGTCGCGCTCGGTCGGTGAACCGCTCGAACATGCCCTCGTGCTCCTCACGTGCCGTGCGCCTTGATGGTCAAGATCTTGGCGGGGCCGGTGCACGAACGTCCGGGACGGGCGTCCGTGCCTCCTTACTCTATCGTCGCTGACCGACTCAGCTGAGGTCGTGTGTCTCGGGTGCGGGTCGGTTCCACGTCGTTTTGCACAACCGTCCGCGCTCAGGAGGTGTTCCGGTACCCCTGTCGCTACGCGCAGAGCGAAATCCGACGAGCGCCACAGAGGCCCTATCCGGGCTCCTGAGGGCTCCAGGAGGCTCTCCAGGGGCGGGCCGGCGCTGACGCAGGGGTCGCCGCCCGATCCACGGGAGGTATTCCACAGGCTGTGGAAAACTCCTCCACTGGTTGTGGATAACGCCCGTCGGGCCGGAAAGCTTCCCCGCCCCGTCCGAGGCCCCGGGACCCCCGTCGAACCGGCCCCGTCGAACGGCCCTCCGAACACGGCGACGCCGGCCCGGAGAGTCCTCCGGCCCGGCGTCGGTGTCGCCCTGCGGTGGCTTCTGGCCACCAGTTGCTGACGGATCAGCCGCTCAGCGCTTGGCGTGGTACTCGTCGACGATCTCCTGCGGGATGCGACCCCGGTCCGAGATGTCCTTACCGGCCTTCTTGGCCCACACCCGGATCGCCTTGTTCTGCTCACGGTCGGCGGTCGCGCCGCCCCGACCGCGGGCAGCCCGGCCGCCGATCACGACGCCACCCCGACCCACCTTGGTGCCGGCGCCCACGTACGGCGAAAATACGTCGCGCAATTTCGCGGCGTTGGAACTCGACAGGTCGATCTCGTACTGAACGCCGTCGAGGGCGAACTTGACAGTCTCGTCAGCGTCCCCGCCGTCCAGGTCATCGACCAGCTTGTGAATGATCTGCTTGGCCACGTCCCACATTCCTTTCGAGCAGGGTCCTCCTGCTAACGAGAGCACAATAACCCCTGCGCCGCTCGTCCAGTCAATAGGATGCGGTAAAGAGCTCGCCGGACTACTCCGAGCGAACCAACGGGAAGAGGATCGTTTCCCGAATTCCCAGCCCGGTCAGCGCCATCAGAAGTCGGTCGATTCCCATTCCCATACCGCCGGCCGGCGGCATTCCGTACTCGATCGCCCGCAGGAAGTCCTCGTCGAGACGCATCGCCTCGTCGTCCCCCCGGGCGGCGAGCTGCGCCTGGGCCACCAGGCGGTCCCGCTGCACCACGGGGTCGACCAGCTCGGAGTACGCGGTGCCCAGCTCGAACCCGAGCACGTACAGGTCCCACTTCTCGGCCAGCCCCGGCTCGGTGCGGTGCGCCCGGGTCAGCGGGCTGGTCTCCTCCGGGTAGTCCATGACGAAGGTGGGGGCCTGAAGGCTGGGAACGACCAGTTCCTCGAACAGTTCCTCGGCCAGCTTGCCCGGGCCCCACTTCGGGTCCACGGCCAATCCCACCTTGTCCGCGTACTCCACGAGGCGGGACCGTTCGGTGCGGACCGTGACTTCCTCGCCGAGCGCCTCGGAAAGCACCCCGAACAGGGTCACCGACCGCCACTCGCCGCCCAGGTCGAACTCCCGCCCGTCGGCGTGGGTCACCACGGTCGAGCCGCTGACCGCGATCGCCGACTGTTGCACGAGATTGCGGGTCAACTCGGCCATCGTGCCGTAGTCGCCGTACGCCTCGTACGTCTCCAGCATCGCGAACTCCGGTGAGTGCGAAGAGTCGACACCCTCATTACGGAAGTTGCGGTTGATCTCGAAGACGCGCTCAACCCCGCCGACCACGGCGCGCTTGAGAAACAGTTCCGGAGCGATTCGCAGATACAGATCGGTGTTCAACGCATTGCTGTGCGTCACGAACGGTCGGGCCGCCGCGCCACCATGCAGCAGTTGCAGCATCGGGGTTTCCACCTCGATGTAACCCTGCCCGTGCAACGAATCGCGCAGACTCCGCACCGCTGCGGCCCGGGTACGAACCATCTGCCGGGCCTGCGGCCGGACGATCAGGTCGACGTAGCGCTGCCGGACCCGGGCCTCCTCGGAGAGCGGCTTGTGCGCCACCGGCAGCGGCCGCAGCGCCTTGGCGGTCATGTCCCACCGCTCGGCCAGCACCGACAGCTCACCCCGCCGGCTGGTGATCACCTCGCCGGTGACACCGACGAGGTCGCCCAGGTCGACCAGGCGCTTCCAGTCCTCCAGCCGCTCCGCCCCCACCCGGTCCAGGGAGAGCATCGCCTGCAGCTCGGTGCCGTCGCCGTCGCGCAGGGTCGCGAAGCAGAGCTTGCCGGTGTTGCGTACGAAGATCACCCGGCCGGTGACCGCGACCCCGTCACCGGTGGCCGTGTCGGTGGGCAGGTCGGCGTAGCGCGTCCGGATCTCCGCCAGGGTGGCCGTACGGGGAAAGCCGACCGGGTACGGCTCGATGCCCTCGGCGAGCATCCGGTCCCGCTTCTCCCGGCGGACCTTCATCTGCTCGGGAAGGTCATCGGCGGGGTCCACTGGCACGGCGTTCTGCTCGCTCACGGCACGCTTCCTCAGGGAGATTTCGGCGGGGTCAGCCCCCGAGCGTACTCAAGCCGCCGAGCGGTAGTTACCGGATAACCTGCCCGCCATGGTGAATCACACTGAGGCCCTCTCGTTCGGCGCGGCGGCAGCGGAGTACGACCGGTTCCGACCCCGTTATCCGGAGGCGGCGGTCCGCTGGGCACTGGAAGGGGCGGGCTCCAACGCTCGAGTCGTCGACCTTGGCGCGGGCACCGGAATCCTCACCCGTGCGGTCCTCGGGCTCGGGCACGAGGTGACCGCGGTCGAACCCGACCCGGGGATGCGCGCCCAGCTCACGGTGACCACCCCGGAGGTCGACGTGCTGAGCGGGGGAGCCGAGTCCATACCGCTGCCGGACGCGGCTGCCGACGCGGTGGTCGTCGGGCAGGCCTACCACTGGTTCGACCGCGAACAGGCGCATCCGGAGATCGCCCGGGTCCTTCGGGCGGGCGGCACGTTCGCCCCGATCTGGAACATCAGGGACGACCGACTCGGATGGGTGACCGAGCTGGGTCGAATCGCCCACATGGGCGAGAACGCCAATAGCCTGGTCGAGTCGGTGACCACCTTCGGCCCGGCCTTCGCCGAGGTGGAGTTCGGCGAGTTCGCCCACCACACCGCCCTCACCGCGGACGAGGTGGTCGCCATGATCCACACCCGGTCGTACTACCTGACGGCCGACGATCGGCGCCAGGAGGCGGTCGACCGGGAGCTGCGGGAACTCTTCGCCACCCATCCGGACCTGGCCGGACGCGAGACCGTCGACCTGCCGTACCGGACTCTGGTCTTCCGCGCTCGACGGCGCTGAGACGTCAGAGGTTGCGCTCGTAGACCATCCGCAGGCCGATCAGCGTGATCATCGGCTCGTGGTGGGTGATCGTGCGGCACTCGTTGATCACCAGGGACGCGAGGCCGCCGGTCGCGATCACCGCCTTCACCTCACCCAGCTCCTCGGTCATCCGCTCGACGATCCGGTCCACCTGCCCGGCGAAACCGAAGTACAGGCCGGCCTGGAGGCACTCCACGGTGTTCTTGCCGATCACCGAGCGCGGCTTGGTCGCCTCGACCTTGCGCAGCTGGGCGGCGCGGGCGGCCAGCGCGTCGAAGGAGATCTCGATACCCGGGGCGAACGCCCCACCGAGGAAGTCACCCCGACCGCTGATCACGTCGAAGTTGGTCGTCGTGCCGAAATCCACCACGATCGACGGCCCGCCATAGAGGGTGTACGCGGCCAGCGTGTTCACCACCCGGTCGGCGCCCACCTCCTTCGGGTTGTCGATCGCCAACTGCACACCGGTCCGCACTCCGGGCTCGACGATCACGCTCGGCAGGTCGGCGTAGTAACGGCTGAGCATGGTGCGCAGCGACCGCAACGCCGCCGGCACCGTGGAGCAGGCGGCCACCCCGGTGATCTCGACGTTGTCACCCGCGAGCAGACCCCGGAACATCAGACCCAGCTCGTCCGCCGTGGAGCGGGCGTCGGTCTTGATCCGCCAGGAGTGCACCAGCTTGTCGCCGTCGAAGGTCGCCAGCACGGTGTTGGTGTTTCCGATGTCGATGCAGAGCAGCACGCACGCAGCCTAGACAACTAGTCGGTGCGCAGGTCCATCGCGATGTCCAGGATCGGCGACGAGTGGGTCAGCGCGCCCACCGAGAGGAAGTCGACGCCCGTGGCCGCGTACCGGCCGGCGACCTCCAGGGTCAGCCCGCCGGTCGCCTCCAGCTCCGCCCGGTCGCCCACCGCGGCCACCGCCTCGGCCAGCACCTCCGGGGTCATGTTGTCGCACAGCAGGAAGTCCGCGCCGGCCTCGACAGCCTCCACCGCCTCGCCGACAGTGGTCACCTCGACCTGCACCGGCACCTCCGGGAACGCCTCCCGGACCCGTCGGTAGGCCGGGGTGATGCCCCCGGCGGCGAGCTTGTGGTTGTCCTTGATCATGGCCACGTCGAAGAGGCCCATCCGCTTGTTGGTGCCGCCACCGGCCCGCACCGCGTACTTCTCCAGAGCCCGCAGCCCCGGCGTGGTCTTGCGGGTGTCCAGCACCATCGCCTTCGTGCCGGCCAGCGCGTCCGCCCAGGCGCGGGTGTGGGTGGCTACCCCGGACATCCGGCAGAGGAGGTTGAGCGCGGTCCGCTCGGCGGTGAGCAGCAGCCGGGTCGGCCCGGCCACCGTCAGCAGCACGTCACCGCGGGCCACCCGCTCGCCGTCGCGGGCCAGCACCGACACCTCGACGGTACGGCCGAAGCCGGTCAGCTCGCCGACCAGCTCGAACACCGCCGTGGCGACGGCCAGGCCGGCCAGCACGCCGTCCGCGCGGGCCACCAGATCGGCGGTGTCGGTCTGCTGCGCCGGGATGGTGGCCACGCTGGTGACATCGAGAAAGTCCGGCCCCAGATCCTCGACCAGCGCGGTCTCGATCACCCGTCGCACCTGCGCCGGGTCCAGTCCGGCCTCCCGCAACGCCCGCTGCGTCGACTCCGTCATCTCGCTCCCTCCCAGTGCTGCGACAACCCGCCCTGCGCCCCGATCGACCCGACCAGGTGGCCCAGCCACCGCTCGTCGGCCGTCGGGAAATCCTCCCGCCAGTGGCAACCCCGGGTCTCGCCGCGCGCGTACGCGGCAGCCACCAACGTCGACGCCACGGTGAGCAGGTTGGTCGCCTCCCAGTCGGCGGTCCGCGGCCGCCCACGGGTGGTGCCCAGCCCGGTCAGCGTCCCGGCCGTCTCGGCCAACGTCCCGGCCGAGCGGAGCACCCCCGCGCCCCGGGTCATCGCCCGCTGCAGGGCCGGCGTCGACTCGCTCGGCAGGACCCAGCCCGCGCCCCCGCGCCAGGCGCCGGTGTCCGCCGGACGAGCCTGCTCGGGCAGACCCGCCGCGATGTCGTCGGCGATTCGCCGGGAGAACACCAGGCCCTCCAGCAGCGAGTTGCTGGCCAGTCGGTTCGCGCCGTGCACACCGGTGCAGGCAACCTCACCGCACGCGTACAGGCCGGGGATCGACGTACGGCCGCGCAGGTCGGTACGGACGCCGCCGGAGGCGTAGTGCGCGGCCGGCGCGACCGGAATCAGGTCGGTGGCCGGGTCGACGCCGATCGCCAGGCAGGACGCGACGATGGTCGGGAACCGCCCGGCCAGGAAATCCCCACCGAGGTGCCGGGCGTCGAGGAAGACGTGGTCCGCGCCGCTGGCCACCAGCACCCGGTGGATGCCCTTGGCCACCACGTCCCGGGGCGCCAGCTCGGCCAGCTCGTGCTGGCCCACCATGAACCGCTTGCCGTCCGCGTCCACCAGGTACGCGCCCTCACCGCGCAGCGCCTCCGAGACCAACGGCTGCTGCGCGTGCCCGACGCCGGATGCCCCCGAGCCGGACGGGGTGATCAGGGCGGTCGGATGGAACTGGACGAACTCCACGTCGGTCACCGCCGCACCGGCCCGCATCGCCAACGCCACCCCGTCCCCGGTGGAGACCGCGGGGTTGGTGGTGGCCGCGAAGATCTGGCCCATCCCGCCGGTGGCCAGCACCACCGCCCGGGCCAGCAGTGCGCCGACGCCGTCCTCGCTGCCCTCACCGAGCACGTGCAGGGTGATCCCGCAGGCCGGGCCCAGCCCGTCCGGGCCGTCGCCGGGCGCCCGGAGCAGGTCCAGCACCAGAGCGTGCTCGACCAGCCGGATCCACGGGTCGCGCTGCACCGCCGCGTGCAGCGCCCGCTGCACCTCGGCGCCGGTGGCATCCCCGCCGGCGTGCACGATCCGGTCCGCCCGGTGCCCGCCCTCGCGGGTCAACATCAGCGAGCCGTCCGGGTGCCGGTCGAACTCGGCGCCGATCCGCATCAGCTCCCGCAACCGGGTCGGGCCCTCCTCGACGAGCACCCGGACCGCCGCCGGGTCGCACAGCCCCACCCCGGCGACCTCGGTGTCGAAGGCGTGCGCCGCCGGGGTGTCCTGCGGGTCGAGCACGGCGGCGATGCCACCCTGCGCCCATCGGGTCGAGCCGTCGTCGATGTTGACCTTGGTGACGACCGTGACGTGCAGGCCCGCCTCGCGCAGGTGCAGCGCCGCGGTCAACCCGGCCACCCCGGAGCCCACCACGATCACGTCGGTGGTCTCCACCCAGCCGGGCGCGGGCGCGGCCAGCAACGAGGGCAGGGCCGGCAGGTCGACGCGCGGGAGGTCCATCCCCCCAGTCAACCCGAACCATCCTCGCTCGGGGCGGCGGGGGCGCGACGAGTGTTATGGGCTACCCCGTACCGCGCCGCGCCGACCCGGAGGCCGTGGTCACTTCGTCCGGACCGGCAGGCCGGCCGGGCCCGCGCCCCGCAACGAGCCGGTCACCGTACGGTCGCTGAGCCACAGGTAGCAGCGGACCCCTCGATCGCCCACCCGCCAACGCCCCGCACCCGGCGGACGGACCACCACGGCGACCCGGAACCGCAGCTCCGCGTCGTCTGGCACGCCGGCGTACCGACTGAGGACGCTGCGGCAGCCGTCGTACAGCGGCGCCCAGTCGGCGTCCCGCGTCGGGTACGGCTTGTCCGGTGCGCGCCACACCCCGACGAACTCGGCGTCGTGCCGACCACCACACTCCAGCGGAGTCAGCGTCTGCGTGCCCCGGACCGTGCCGCCGCGGGTCTGCTGGCAGCCCAACCGCAGCGCGGAGGGGCCCTTCAGCGCGTCGCGCAGGCTGCCCGACCGGACCACCACGGTGGCCGCCGCCTCGACCGTGGTCAGCTCACTGAGATCGCACCGGTAGAAGCGGGAACCCGCAGCCCAGCCCGGCCCGGAGGGTAGCGCCACCGACAGCCGCAGCCGGCCGGCCCGCCAGTCGTCGCCCACGTACCCGGTGGCCCGGGTGTCGCACTCGGCGAACGCGCCACGCAGCTCCGCCGAGCCGCCGGCCGGAGCGGTGGCCCGCTCGATCGGGAACACCCCCACGTGCACGGTCTCCACCCGGTGCGGGCCGGCGCAGTCCACCGGCTGGTAGCTCGCCAGGGTGACCACATCGGTGAAGTCGGCGGCCTGACACACGCCGGCGGCCGGCGCGAACGCCGCCGCGGCTGGCATCGCTGCCCAGTCGTCGGTCAGGTCACCGTCCAGGCCACCGGAGGAGGCGCAGCCGACCAGCAGAACTGCCGCGACGGCAGTGGCGAGCAGGGTCGTCATCGCACGACGCATCGCGGCCTCCCCCAGGCACCGACCAGCTTCCGCCAGCGGAACAAGGGTAACCGGAAATGACCAGCCGGTAACAGACCGGGATCGCGTCGCGCGAGATCAGGCGCCCAACACGGCCAGGGGGTTGGGCACCGGGGCACCAGCCGTACCGGGGGCCACCGCGGCCGGGTCGCTGCCCAACTCGATCACCCGGTTGTCGGCGTCCACATGCACCACCCGCGGCCGGTACGTCCGTGCCTCGGCGTCGTCGAACTGCCCGTACGAGATCAGGATGACCAGGTCACCGGGGTGCACGAGGTGCGCGGCGGCACCGTTGATGCCGATCACCCCACTGCCCCGTTCGCCCGCGATGACGTACGTCTCCAGCCGGGCCCCGTTGGTGATGTCCACGATCGCCACCTGCTCGCCGGGGAGCAGGTCGGCGGCGTCGAGCAGATCCTGATCCACCGTCACCGAGCCGACGTAGTGCAGGTCGGCCTGGGTCACGGTCGCCCGGTGGATCTTCGACTTGAACATGGTCCGCAACATCAGGGTGGCCTTTCGGACGAGTGGTGGAGGGTGCGGCGGGAGGGGTCAGGGACGGGGAGCGAGCCGGATCGCCGCATTGTCGATCAACCGGGTGGCGCCCACCCACGCGGCGATCACCAGCCGCGCCGGCCCGGACACCGGCGCCGGCTGCAACTCGGAATCGGTCAGCACCAGGTAGTCGAGGCGGGCGCCGGGCGTACCAGCGTCGAACGCGGCCTGCGCGGCGGTCAGCACGGCCCCCGCGTCGAGGCCAGCGTCGGCGGCCTCAGCGCCAGCCCGCAGCGCGGCGGACAGGCTCAGCGCGGCCGCCCGCTCCGGCTCGCTCAGGTAGCGGTTGCGGCTGGACAGCGCCAACCCGTCCGGCTCCCGGACGGTCGGCACGCCGACCACCTCGACCGGCACATCCAGGTCCCGTGCCATCCGCCGGACCAGGGTGAGCTGCTGGTAGTCCTTCTCGCCGAAGAACGCCAGCTCAGGCTGGGTGAGCTGGAGCAGCTTCAGCACCACCGTGAGGACACCGTGGAAGAAGCCGGGGCGACTCGCGCCCTCCAACTCCGCGCCGAGTGGGCCCGGATCGAGCCGTACCCGGGGCTGGCCGTCCGGGTACATGTCGACCACCGATGGGGCGAAGACCAGGTCGGCACCGGCCCGCCGGCACACCTCCAGGTCCGCGTCGAGGGTCCGTGGATAGCGGTCGAAGTCCTCGTTCGGCCCGAACTGCAGCGGGTTCACGAAGATCGTCACCAGCACGTGGTCGGCCTGCTTCCGGGCCGCGCGCAGCAGCGTCTCGTGGCCGGAGTGCAGCGCACCCATGGTCATCACCACGCCGACCGTGCCTTTCAGCCCGGCGCGGGCCTTGGCCAGGTCGGTCCGGGTGTGCACGAGTTGGGTCACCCCATCACCTCGCAGGATCGGCTCGGTCCCCGCGCTCACGCCGCCACCTCCCGGTCGGTGTTGGCGAGCACGCCGAGCAGCGACTCCGCGTCCACCGGCTGGAGCCGGCCGGCGGCGATCGCCCGGTCAGCGGTGCGCCGGGCCAAGGCCAGGTAGGCGGGGACCGACTCCGGGGCGGTGGCGGCCAACCGGGCCAGGTGCCGCTGGACCGTACCCGCGTCGCCCCGGGAGACCGGGCCGGTCAGCGCGTCGTCGCCGAGCCGCAGCGCATTCTCCAGGGCGGCCCGCAGCAGCGGGGCGAGCACCTTCTCCGGACGGGCCACCCCGGCGTCGCGCAGCCGGTCGGTCGCCTCATTCACCAGCGTCACCAGGTGGTTCGCGCCGTGCGCCAGCGCGGCGTGGTAGAGCGGCCGGTCCGCCTCGCCCACCCACTCGGGCACCCCACCGAGGTCGGTGACCAGCCGGGCAGCCAGTGGGCGCAGCTCCGTCGGGGCGGTCACCCCGTACGAGATGCCGGCCAACCGGCCCAGGTCGTCCGGCGTACCGGTGAAGGTCATGGCGGGGTGCAGGGCGAGCGGCCGGGCGCCGACCTCGGCGGCCGGTGCCAGCACGGCCAGCCCGTGCGCGCCGGAGGTGTGCGCGACCACCTGGCCCGGACGCAACGCGCCCCGGTCGGCGAGGTCGGCGACCACCCCGGCCAGCGCGTCGTCCGGCACCGCGATCAGCAGCAGGTCGGCGGCGGCGTGGGCGACGGCGACGACCGGGCGGGGGGGCACCTCGGGCAGCAGCAGGGCCAGCCGGGCCCTGCTGGCGCCGGAATCGCCGGTGACGGCGACCACCCGGTGCCCGGCGGCGGCGAGGGCGGCGCCCAACACGGCACCGACCCGGCCGGCGCCGATGACACCGACCGTGAGCAGACGTGGGGTGGCAGCAGCCGGGGCGCCGGGAACGGCGCGATCCCGCAGTGCGGCAGGCCCATGCGGGGCGGCCGGACGCGGGCGCAACGGTGCGCTCATGACGACGATCCAGTCCTCGAGAAGGGGTACCGGTCGATCGCAAGTATGCGCCCGCAGCACAGAACCGGAACAAGCATGTGTGAAAACGTTCACCACCGAAGGAAGGGTGGTTAGTCGACGTCTCCGGTCGTACGGGGGACACCGCCGACGGCATGGCCCGGGGGCGAAGTGATCGCGCGCAGTTCGCTGGCCACCTCGGCGATCAGGTCGGCGAGCGAGGCATCGCTGTTGGGCGCGACCCAGCGGGCGTACGCGACGCGGAAGACCGTGCCACCCGACTCGGCGGCCAGCGTGGCCGTGGTCTCGCCGAGGCCCTTGGCGCGCAGGGCGGCAGTGATCGCAGCCATCATTGCGCCCGTTTTGCGTAGTTCACGCTCCTGCAGCTCGGGACTGCTCTCAATGATGGACTGGCGCATCCGGACCAGCTCACGGCGGTCGGCGAAGATTTCCGCCGCCACCCGCCGGAAGGCGGCCACCACCGCCTCGAAAGGGGCGGCGTCCGTCTCGGCCACCGCCTTGACCAGGACCTCCTCCAGGTGCCCACTGCCGCTGAAGAGAGCCTCGCGCTTGTCACCAAAGAGCCGGTAGAAGGTGCGTTTGTCGACGCCGGCACGGGCGGCGATGTCGGCGACGGTGGTCTGCTCGAAGCTGCGCTCGCGGAACAGCTCGAAGGCGGCCGCCTCCAAGCGACCGCGCGCGTCTGGTTGCCAGCGAGCCATCTGGCGATGGTATCCGATGTCACGTTGCGACATTCTTTTTCCTGAACCATGTCACCTTGCGACATCACGAGGTACGGTCATGTCGCAAGGTGACATGACCCTCCTACGAAGGAATTACCATGCGTGTATTCGTCACAGGCGCCTCCGGTCATCTCGGGTCCGCAGTCGTGCCGGAATTGCTCTCCGCCGGACACAAGGTCGTCGGCCTGGCCCGCTCCGACACGTCTGCCGCCGCGATCGAGAGGCTCGGCGCTGAGGCACGCCGCGGCGACCTGTCCGACCTTGACGTGCTTCGTGCGGAAGCGGCCGCCGCCGACGGAGTAATCCACCTGGCCTTCCGCCACGACCTCATGCTCAACGGCGACATGGGCGGCGCAGCCGAGGCCGATCTGGACGCCCTCAAGGCACTCGCCGACGGTCTGGACGGCTCCGGCAAACCCCTGGTTGGCACGAGCGGGACGGCGATGCTGGCGATGGGCGGCGTCGTCGGCCGCTCCGGTACCGAACACGACACCTTCCCGAGCGGCTACCGGATCGACGCGGAGAACTTCGTGGCCGGTCTTGCCTCTCGCGGGGTGCGCTCCTCTGTCGTCCGGCTCGCACCCACGGTGCACAGCACGCTCGACCACTACGGCTTCATCGTCGCCATCGTCGCTGCCGCCCGGCAGAACGGGTACGCCGCGTACGTCGGCGAGGGCGACAACCGGTGGCCGGCCGTGCACACGCTCGACGCGGCCGAGCTCTACCGGCTCGCCCTCGAAAAGGCCCCGGCCGGTGCGCGCCTGCACGCGGCCGCCGACGAGGGGGTCCCCTTCCACCAGATCGCCGCTGCCATCGGCCGCAATCTCGACATCCCGGTCCGGAGCATCGAGCCCGACGAGGCGAACGACTACTTCGGCTTCCTCGGGTCGTTCGCGCAGATGGACAATCCGACGTCGTCGGCGATCACGCGCGAACTGCTGGGCTGGGCCCCTACCCGTCCCGGCCTGATCGCCGACCTGCACGAAGGGCACTATTTCCAGGCATGAAGGACGACCGCGAGCGGGGATCACGGTCGTCCCGCAACCGGTGGCCGTAGGGTCGGCACGGTGACGCACGCTGAGCTCGGAGTGAACTGATGTCGATCCCGTGGCGGGACGCGATGAGCCGGGCCCTCTACGGGCCGGACGGCTTCTTCGTCACCGGCACCGGGCCGGCCGCCCACTTCCGGACCAGCGTGCACGCCTCCCCCGCGTTCACCGCCGCGCTGCTGCGCCTGATCACGCAGGTGGACGTAGCGCTCTCCCACCCCGCCCGGTTTGATGTCGTCGACGTGGGGGCTGGGCGGGGAGAGCTGCTCCATGGCCTGCTTGCCCTCGTCGCATCCGAGGGCGCCGTCGGGCTTGGGGTGGGGGGTTCCGCCCGCCCGTCTGGCGACGATCCGTCGCTGGTCACCGCTCGTCCGTCGCTTGCGGAACGGGTGCGGTTCACGGCGGTTGAGCTGGCCCCCCGCCCCGAACACCTGACTGAGCAGATCAACTGGGTGTCCGAGATTCCTGACGGGATCACCGGCGTTCTGCTGGCAACCGAGTGGTTGGACAACGTGCCACTGGACGTGGCGGTGCACACCGAAGACGGCTGGCGCTATCTGCTGGTCGATCCCGACAGCGGCGCGGAGACCGTTGGTGGGCCGGTCAGCCCTCCTGATCTCGACTGGCTGACGACCTGGTGGCCGGCGAGCCCGGACAGCGCGGAAACCCCCCACAGCGACCAGCAGCGGGCCGAGATCGGCCGGACCAGGGACGACGCCTGGGCGGAGGCGGTCAAGAAGGTGCAACGCGGGATGGCCGTGGCCGTCGACTACGGGCACCTGGGCGAGAGTCGACCCGTGGACGGGACGTTGACCGGTTACCGGGGTGGGCGACAGGTGCCGCCGGTACCGGACGGATCGGCTGACGTGACCGCGCACGTCGCCATGGATTCGGTCGCCTCCGCCGGTGCGGCGGTCGCTCGGTGTGCGTACTCCCTGGTCTCGCAGCGGGAGGCGCTGCGGGCGCCCGGGGCCGACGGCGGGCGACCGCCGCTCAGCCTGGCCGGCACCGACCCGGTCGGCTACGTGCGGGCGCTGGCCGCCGCGTCGGCGGTGGCCGAGCTGACCGATCCGACCGGGCTCGGCGGCCACTGGTGGCTGCGCCAACCGGTCGGCATTCCGCTCGGGCCGGCCGTGGCACGATGACGGGCATGACCACCGACGCCGGGGACCTCCGTGAACTGACCGTCGGCACCGGTGCCGGCCTGGTCGCCGGCACGGGCGGTGAGCAGCTCGGCACCGACATGGTGCTGAACATCGGCCCGCAACACCCCTCCACCCACGGCGTGCTGCGGTTGAAGCTGGTGCTCGACGGCGAGCGGGTGATCGCCTGCGAACCGATCGTCGGCTACATGCACCGGGGGGCGGAGAAGCTCTTCGAGGTACGCGACTACCGGCAGATCATCGTGCTGGCCAACCGGCACGACTGGCTCTCGGCGTTCTCCAACGAGCTGGGTGTGGTGCTCGCGGTGGAGCGGCTGATGGGCATGGAGGTGCCGGAGCGGGCCACCTGGCTGCGGATGGCCCTCGCCGAGCTGAACCGGGTGCTCAACCACCTGATGTTCCTCGGCTCCTACCCGCTGGAGATCGGGGCGATCACGCCGGTCTTCTACGCCTTCCGGGAACGGGAGACCATCCAGGCGGTGATGGAGGAGGTCTCCGGCGGCCGGATCCACTACATGTTCAACCGGGTGGGCGGCCTCAAGGAGGAGGTGCCCTACGGCTGGACCGGCCGGGCCCGCGCGGCGATCGGCGAGGTCCGCCGGCGGCTGCCCGACCTGGACCACCTGATCCGGCGCAACGAGATCTTCCTCGCCCGGACGGTGGGCGTGGGGGTGCTCTCCGCCGCCGACGCCGCCGCGTTCGGCGCGTCCGGGCCGGTGGCCCGGGCCTCCGGGCTCGACCTGGACCTGCGCCGCGACGATCCCTACCTGGCCTACGACGAGCTGGACGTGCCGGTGGTGACGAAGACCGCCGGAGACTGCCACGCCCGCTTCGAGGTGCTGCTCGACCAGGTGTACGTCTCGCTGGACCTCGCCGAGCAGTGCCTGGACCGGGTGGACCAGCTGACCGGGCCGATCAACACCCGGCTGCCCAAGGTGCTGAAGGCCCCGGAGGGGCACACGTACGCCTGGACCGAGAACCCGCTCGGCATCAACGGCTACTACCTGGTCTCCCGCGGCGAGAAGACACCGTGGCGGTTGAAGCTGCGCACCGCCTCGTACGCCAACGTGCAGGCGCTGGCCACCCTGCTCCCCGGCTGCCTGGTGCCGGACCTGATCGCGATCCTCGGCTCGATGTTCTTCGTGGTCGGGGACATCGACAAGTGACCCGGCCGGCTCGAGCCGGGGTCAGCGCCAGCGGTCGTTGACCGGGGCACCACCGGCGCGCGGTTCGTCGTCCTGCGGCGGGTAGCCGTACCGCTCCTCGACCCGGCGCCGGCCGCCCCGCTCCGGTGCGGGCTCCGGCTGGTGGTCGCGTTGCTGCTCGCGCTGCTGGTCGCGCTGGCGGGGCGGGCGCCACTCGTCCGGGACCGGCACACCACCCGCCGGGAGCGCCGGCCGATCCGCCGGCTCGGCCCGCCAGCCGCCGTCGCGGTCCCGGTCGTGCCGACGGTACGGCTCGTCCCTCTGGTACGGCTCAGGTGCCCCGTGCCGGCGCGGCTCCCGCGGCTCCTCGTGACGGCGCGGCTCCTCGTGACGGCGCGGCTCCTCGTGACGGCGCGGCTCCTCGTGACGGCGCGGCTCCTCGTGTCGGACGGAGGCCCAGCGGTCGGCCATCCGGTACTCGGTGCCGGTGGCGTCGGCGCGCACCTCGGCCCGGCGCTCACCGACCCGCAGCTCACGGCCGTCGTCGTCCTCGCGAGCGGCCGCCCACCGGTCACCGGCACGCAACTGCGACCAGTACTCGCCGGTGTCGTCCGCCCGCAGGGCCGGCCCGGATTGGGGCGCCGAGTTCGCCGCCCAGCCGGGCTCGTCGGGCTGCGCGTACGCGTCGCGCGGGTCGGTCCACTCGGGCTCGTCGCGGCGGCCCGTCCAGCCGGGATCGTCGCCACCGCGGCCAGGCCCGTCGGCCGCCCAGCCCGAAGCCTCCCGTGCGCCGGGCCGGCCAGGTTCCCCTCGGTGCGCGGGCTGGCCGTTCCAGGAGCGGTCGTCGACCGGGCGACGGTCGGCGGCGGCACGGCGGTCATCAGCGGCGCGGCGGTCATCAGCGGGGCGGGCACGGTCGTCGGGGTAGCCGGACCAGGGGCGCTCCTCCGGGTCGCCCCACGAGCGGTCCGCCGGCCGGGAACGCTCCTCCGCGCCGCCGCCCCGGGTCCATTCCTGAGCCGGCGGGGTCCACTGGCCGCCGTACCGTCCACCCGGCTCGGCCGGACCGCCGTCCACCACGGTGTGCCGGGTGGTGACGTGCACCGTCTCGGTGTGCCGGACCCTGCCGACCGGACGGGGCGGCTCGGCACCACGCTCGGCAGCCGCCCCTGGGTACGCCGGCTCCTCGCGCTCCGCACGGCCCCGTTGACCCGCGGCGTCCGGCGTGCCCGACATCCGACCCGCCGGCAGGTCGTCGCGGGCCGGAACCCGACCTCGACCGACCGGGGCGTCGCCGTGCACCGGGCTGCGCCCGGCAGGGGCGTCGTGCACCGGCTCGGGGGCGGACACCCGCGCCCGGGCGGCGCCGGCCGGCTCCGCTGCGGGGGTGGCGCCGGCGAGGGCGGCGCCGCTGGCGTCGAGGCGGCGGCGGACCGCACCGATCGCCTCCTGCGCCCGCTGCGCCTGGTCAAGGGCCTGGTTGCCGCGCTGCGCGGCCGCCACGATCTCGGCGCGCAACTCCTGGCGAAGCTCCTCGACCTCGTCCGCCAACTCCGCCATCTGCGCCGAGGCGTCATCGCCGTCGGAACGCAGCGCGATGGAGAGGCCGATCAGCACCACCGCCGTGATGGCGAGCACCGCGCCGACCCGCAGGGGGCCGTTACCGTCGGCGACCAGCAGGATCAGCGCGGCCAGCGGGGCGATGGCCACGCCCACCCAGAAGAGCACGGTCAGCAGCGGCGGTTGACGCCGGGCGTCGGGAGTGACCGGGGCTGGCATGGGTGTGCAGCCTACCGACCATCCGGGCAAGAGGGAACGGACCCTGCGACGCACGGACGCCCCCGTCCCGGGTGCGGGACGGGGGCGTCGTCGACGCGTTACGAGCTGGCTCAGCTGGTGGCGAAGGCCCCGTCCGAGGAGAAGATCAGGCCCACGCTGATGGCACCGGTCCGCAGGCCGTTCTTGGTCAACGGCCCGCCCTGGTCGAGCGAGGAGAACGAGCCAAACTTGAGCCCGTACGTCTTCTCCAGGCCCGGCTTGCAGAACGGACGCTGCTGGCACTCCGGCGGGCCACCCAGCACGGTCGCGTTGCCGGAGCACTTCGCCGCGAACTCGGAGAGGGTCTTCACGCCGTACTTGTCGGCGAACGCCTGGGTGACCGCGAAGGCGTTCTGGTCCTGCGCTGCGGCGGGGGCGCCGAAGGTGATGCCGACCTTGTCGCCCTCGGCCTTCAACACGGTCACCGTCTTGTTCAGGTCCGGCGAGGAGACCGGCTGGGCGTCCTTGCCGTTGGCCTTGGTGTTGAGGAACTCGGCCATGGTCGCCGCGTACTCCGGGACGACCTGGATCTCGCCCTTCTCCAGCGCCGGCTCGTAGAGCTCACGGTTGCCGATCTGCTGCACCTTGACCTGGTAGCCGGCCGCGGTGAGAGCGATCCGGTACAGCTCGCCCAGCGTCTGGCTCTCGCTGAAGTTGCCGGCGCCGACCACGATCTCGCCGCCCGGGCCCTTGGCGATGCCCGCGGTGATGTTGTTGGCGGCGGCGAACTCCTCGGCCGCCACCTTGGGGGTCTTACGGTCCGCGTCGACAGCCTTGTTGAGCTGGACCAGCTTCGGCGTGTCCAGCGCGGCGGAGACCTTGTCCAGCGCGGCGATCAGCTGGGGGTTGGCGGCCTTGCTGTTGACCGCGGGAAGCACGTTGTCGGAGTTCTGGAGCTTCTTGTCGTCGTCGAGTGCGACGAGCTGCTGGCCGGAGACCGGGGCGCACCCGGCGCCCGAGGCGCTCTGCTGGGGCGCGTCGGTGCCGGACGAGCCGGCGTCACCGCACCCGGTCAGGAGCCCTGCCGCTGCGACGGCGCCGATCGCACCGATAGCCAAACGTGTACGTGCGCGCATGTGCCCGCCTTCCGTGTCCCGGCGCGGCCCGGGTCGGGCCGGCCGCGTGTCCGACGGGCGATCCTGGCTTTCGGCCGCCCGCGAATATCCACCCAACATCTTCCGGAAGCGACCGACAACCTGAGGTGGACTTCGTCACCGCATCGTCATCGACCGGCTCCGCTGGTGGCGGCCGGGTCGCCGACCGTTCACCCAGACGGGTGCGGCGCGACGGGTCCAGCAGCGGTCAGGCCCGGCCGGTCGCGTCGGCGGGGCGGGTGCGCCCCAGACGCTGCCGGCCCCGCCGCAGCGGACGGGGAGTGACCAGCCGTTCGACGCCGGCCAGGAGCACCTCGGCGATCAGCGCGAGCCCGGCCACCAGCACCCCGCCGGCGACGATCTGGCCCCCGCCGGCCGCGATGCTCAGCCCGAACCCGGTCCGGATGATCTCGCCGAGGCCACCGCCGTTGACGAAGGAGGCGAGCGCGGCGGTCGCAATCACCTGCACGGCCGCCGTCCGGAACCCGGCCGCCAGATAGGGCACCGCGAGCGGCAGCTCCACCCGGCGCAGCACCTGCCCGCCGGACAGACCCATCCCGCGGGCCGCGTCGAGGGCCTCCGGGTCCGCCTGGCGTACGCCGGTGTAGGCGTTGGCCAGCAGCGGCGGGACGGCGAAGACAGCCAGCGCCACCACCACCGGTGTACGGCCGAAGCCGAGGAACGTGAGCGGCAGGATGGTCAGCAGCGCCAGGGTGGGGATGGCCAGGGTGGCGTTGGACACCAGCACGACCAGGCCGCCGCCCCGCCTGGTGTGGCCCAGCCAGAGCCCGAGCGGCCAGGCCACCAGGCAACCGAGCGCCACCGCCGCGGCGGAGATCGACAGGTGCTCGCCCAGCCGGTCCAGGATGCCGCCGGGGTTGGTCCAGTTCAGCGGGTCGTTGAGCCAGAGCACCGCCTGGTGCACCGGGCTCTCCGCGGCGCTCACCGGACGCCCCGAGCGGACCAGGGCGTAAACAGCCGGACGACCACGACGAGCAGCAGGTCCAGCAGGATCGCGAGCGCCACGCAGAGCACCGTGCCGGTCATGATCTCGGCCTTGTAGAGGTTGTTCTGGAAGCCCGCGAAGATCAACTGCCCGAGCCCGCCATGCCCGACCAGGACCCCCACGGTGACCAGCGCGACCGTCGACACGGTGGCCAGCCGCAGCCCGGTCAGGATGCCCGGGACCGCCAGCGGCAGGTCGATCCGGAAGAGCCGGCCCCACCGGCCGTAGCCCATGCCCTCGGCGGCCTCCCGAACCTCGGGCGGCACCTGGTTGAGCCCGGCCACCACGTTGCGGACGATCAGCAGCAGCGCGTACAGCACCAGCCCGACCAGCACGGTGGTGGTGCCGGTGCCCAGGTAGGGGGCGATGAACGCGAACAGCGCCAGCGACGGGATGGTGTAGATCACGCCGGTGACGCCGAGAATCGGGCCGGCCAGCGGGCGGAACCAGTACGCGGCCACGGACAACGGCAGGGCGATCAGCGCCGCGATCAGCACCGCACGCCCGGTGAGGGAGGCGTGTTCGCGCAGAGCGGCGAGGATCGTGTCAGAGTTGTCCCGCACGTACTGCCAGGAGAACCAGGGGTTACCCGGGTCGGCCCGGTAGCTCAGGCGGAAGGACATACGTGGACGTTACCCCGGAGGCCGGCGGCGTGGCCGAATCCCCTCGCGCGGCATCGATCTCCCTACAGGGCATCAAGAAGCGCTATCCGGACGGCACCGAGGCCGTTCGGGACCTCAGCCTGGAGGTCAAGGCCGGCGAGCTGGTGGTGCTGATCGGCCCGTCCGGTTGCGGCAAGTCGACCGTGCTCCGCATGGTCAACCGGCTGATCGAGCCGACCGCCGGGCGAATCATGCTCGGTGACGAGGACGTCACCGAGGTCGACCCGGTGCGACTGCGCCGCCGGATCGGCTACGTCATCCAGAACGTCGGGCTCTTTCCACACCAGACCGTCCGGACGAACGTGGCCACCGTGCCCGGCTTGCTCGGCTGGTCCCGGGACCAGACCCGGCGGCGGGTCGACGAGCTGCTCGACCTGGTCGGACTGGACCCGGCCCAGTTCGGCCGCCGCTACCCGCACGAGCTGTCGGGTGGGCAGCGGCAGCGGGTCGGGGTGGCCCGGGCACTCGCCGCCGACCCGGTGGTGCTGCTCATGGACGAGCCGTTCTCGGCCGTCGACCCGATCGTGCGGGCCCGGCTCCAGGAGGAGTTCCTCCGCCTCCAGGCCGAGGTCCGCAAGACGATCGTGCTGGTCACCCACGACCTCGACGAGGCGGTCCGGCTCGGCGACCGGATCGCGGTGCTCTCCGAGGGCGGGCACCTCGAGCAGTACGACACGCCGGCCGAGTTGCTGGGCACGCCCGCCACTCCGTTCGTCCGCGAGTTCGTCGGGGCCGACCGGGGCATCCGCCGCCTTGCGGTCACCCGATTGAACCGCGAGGCGCTGGACCCGGTGCCCGGCGACGCCCCCTCGGACCTGCCCACCGTGCCGCTGGACGGCTCCGCGTACGACGCGCTGGCGGTGCTGCTCACCTCGGGTCGGGACCGGCTCCTGGTCACCGACGATGGCCGGCCGGTGGGCGCGCTCAGCCGGCAACGTCTGCTCGACCTGGGCCGCGCGAACGGCTGAGCCACCGGCGGCCGGTCCCTGACCGTCGGGTCAGGCCCGGCCGCCGAGGCTGGCGGTGCCGATGATCCAGCCCGTGAGGAAGCCGTAGCCGGCGCCGGTGCTGGCACTCTGCAGCGCGCCCAGCATCGACGGGTCCGGGCCGAACAGCACCGCCAGCACGGCGGCCAGCCCACCGGCCAGCACGTACGCGGCCCAACCGGAGAAGAACTGACTGACCGGGCCGGGCACCCTCGCCACCTGGGCGGCCGGCAGAAGGTAGAGCAGTGCCACCGCGAGGATCACCAGCAGGACGGCCCGCAGGTCCGCGGCCAGCAGGCCGCCGGCCTGCCCGTCCGCGTCCAACCGCCAGGCCGGCCAGGCGAGCAGGCGTACGTAGTAGGCGCCCGCGGACGTCGGGTCGGTCTGCGTGCCGGCCCAACCGGTGAACATCGGGCTGCCGCCGATGCCGACCAGCAGCAGCACGGCCAGCGCGCCGGTGCCGGCGGCTGTCCCGTAACGACTGACCGGGCCGGAGCGGTTGATGAATGTCCTGATCCGCCCAGGTGCCGAGCCCTGCGGCTGGGCCGACCTGGGCCGCCCCGGCCGGTTCAGTGCTTCAGCAGGTAGTCGATGAAGGCGGCCCGCAACAACGGCGCCGACTCCTCGTAGCCGTGACCGGTCAGCTCACGCCACAGCGCGTTGGCCTCGTCGATGGTCGGGCCGATCGAGTTCGGTGCGCCGTCCAGCACCGTGGCCTCGTCCGCGTTCGGCAGGTGCCGCAGCACCGACCAGTAGAACCCCACGTCCCGGCGTTCCCGGGCCAGGGCGAACGCCCGCTCCCGTAGCTCCTCGGTGGGCAGCGCGTCGAGCTCCTCGAACGAGGTTCCGCCGGGGGTGGCGGCAGGTGTGTCGGTCATGCCGCCGAGCCTAACCGTCGAGATCAGCTCCGGCTCGGCGGACGCGGCACGGCTCACCGGTCACCGTCGTCCCAGCGCCGCGGGCCGTCCTCCCAGCGCGGATCACGCCACGGGTCGACCGGCTGCGGCGCTGCCGGGGTCGGCAACGAGGGGGGCCAGTTGTCGGCCGGCTGCGGCCGCTGCATGGACCAGCCGGCGCTGATCGCGCCATCGCTGACCGGCTCGGGCCTGTCGGTGCTGCCCGTCCGAGGCCGCCCGCACGTCTCGACCAACCGGGTGACCAGCAGTCCGCCACCGAGCGCCACGCCGCCGAGCGCCCAAGGGCTCACCGTCCAGCCGCGGGTGCGCGCGTACGCCGAGAAGACGGTGACCAGACCCACCGCCAGCAGGGTGCCGAAGACCCCACCTCGGCGGCCGTACGCGCTGGTGCCCCCGAGCAACGCCACCCCGATCGCCACGACGGTCCACTCCAGCCCGGGGGTGGGCGTCACCGGTCCGTCACCGTTGGCGGCGAGCAGCACGCCCGCGAGCGCGGCGAGCACGGTCGATCCGACCAGCGCTGCCGCGGTGACCACGGCTGCCACCACTCCCCGGCGGCGGGCCGGGTCGGCGATCGGCCGGTACCGGCCGACCAGCCGGCGGACCGCCCGGATCGAGGCGAACAGCCCGCCGAGGACCGCCACCGCGGCGAAACCGGCGAGAAGGTAGCCGGCGTTACGCCCCGGGTCGTAGTTGCCCTGCACCAGCACGGGCTCCGACCGGCGTTCGATGTACACCACCACACCCGCCGCCCCGGCCAGACTCGCCGCCCAGCCCGGCACGTGCAGCACCACCACGACCAGGGCCAGCGCCAGCCCACCCACCGCGGCGACCGCGACGGCCGGGCCGATCGACGACGGCAGGCCCCGGTCGCCCTGCTCCGCGTAGTGCAGCGCGGCGGCGACCGCGACCGGCCCGATGGCCAGGTTCGGGGCGGCGGTACGCAGGCTCAGCCCAGCAGCGAGGGCGAGCAGCCCGAGCCCGACAAGGTCGACCAGCAGCGTCCGCAGGTTGGCCGCGCGCAGCACGTCCGAGTCGGCCCGCCAGAGCAGCCAGCCCAGGGCGGCGAGACCGATCAGCAGCACGATCTCCCAGCCCACGTGCACGCCGATCCGGTCTCGGCCGGGCTCACCGTGAATGGGGTCGTCGAAGACGTTCTCCAGAACGGCGGCGGGCACCCCGGACGAGGGCTGCTCGATCAACCGGTCCCGGCCCGTTTCCTCGTACCCCATGTCGACGCCTCCCGCTGGCCGGCCGTCTCCGGTCCGGCATGCGGACGGACCGGGGCGGCCGTTGCTCTCCGGTCGCAGGCACCGTACCCGCGCCCGGAGCCGGGCGTAACCCCCCTGCTCAGCGCTGGCCGGGGCGGCTCTCCCGCTGGTCGAACTCGTGCTCGTCGTCCGGCCGCTCGGGCACCCGGCAGGACCGCTCCAACCAGAGCGCCGCGCCGACCAACGCGAGCGACGCGAGCAAACCGCCACCCGCCGCCGGCCGATCCTGGGCGGCGGCCCGGGTGGTCTCGACGAAGAGCCAGCCGGTGAGCCCGGCGTACAGGCCGGTGAAGATGGCCGCGGCGAGCGCCGACGCCTTCGCCAACGCCACGAACCGGGCGACCAGCAGCGGGTTGACCGGGTCCCGGCCGGGCTTGCGCTCGATTCGCCCGCGGGTGTTGACCGCGGCGTACGCCTCCAGCGCGGCGAGCCCGGCCAGCGTCACCACCGGGAGCCAGGGCAGGCGGGGGATGCCGCTGTAGTAGAGGGTGCTGATCAGCAGCCAGGCCACCGCCGCGGCGGCCAGGGCCGCCACGACCAGCGTGGAGATCCGGGTAGGGCCCATCCTCGAGCGGTCCGGGCCCGACCCGCCGGGTGGGGGAAACTTCGCCTGCGTCATGCCGGCCGGCTCCGCTCGGTCATGCTGTCGACTCTAACGCCAGATCCGGCCGGGGACGCAGTTCCAGCGCGTCGACTGCGGCCGGACCGGCGGTGAGCAGGTCGGTCAACCACCCGTGCCCGGGCAGCCGCCCGTACGGTTGGATGTCGATCCACGGTCGCAGCACGAAGGCGCGCAGGTGCGCCCGGGGGTGCGGCAGCGTCAGCTCGGGATCGTCGCTGAGCACCGGCTCGTCGTCGTCACCCCAGACCGCGATCACGTCCACGTCGAGGGTGCGCGGACCGAACCGGCGCTGCGGGTCACGGACCCGGCCGGCCGCGCGCTCCGCGGCTCGGGCCCGCTCCAGCCAGTCGCGCGGGGTTGCGGCGTCGTCCTGGGCCAGGAGCACCGCGTTCAGGTACGCGGGCTGGTCGGTGTCCCCCCACGGTGGAGTCTCGTACACCCCGGAGAGCACCAGCACGGCGTCGCCGAGCGTGGCGACGGCCGTGCGCAGGTGGTCGAGTCGGTCACCCAGGTTGCTGCCGAGCGAGAGCACAGCTCGGGTCACCGGGCACGCGCCCGGGTCATGGTGACGGCCACATCGGTGAAGGTGTGCGGCACCGGCGCCTCCGGCTTGTGCACGGTGACCGTGGCGGAGTCGACCCGAACGTCTGCCAGACAGACCGCGAGCAGCCGGTCGGCGAGAGTCTCGATGAGGTTGACCGGCTCGCCGGTGATCACCGCGACCAGCCGTTCGGCCAACTCGCCGTAGTGCACCGTCGCGGTGACGTCGTCGCTGGCGGCAGCCGGGGAGAGGTCCAGCTCCAGGACGGCGTCCACCACGAAGTCCTGCCCCTGGGCCCGTTCGAAGTCGTACACACCGTGTCGGCCCCGGGCCCGCAGGCCGGTCAGCTGGATCCGGTCGGTCATCGGGTCCCCTCTCGAGTGGCCCAGGCGGGGGTCAGTCTCGGGCTGCCGGTGGCGGCCCAGACGGCGAGCGCGTCGGTGGTGGCGCGTACGTCGTGCACGCGTACCCCCCAGGCGCCCGCCGCGACCGCCAGCACGCTGCTGGCGACGGTGGCCGCCTCCCGCTGCGTGGTGGGGCGCGGCGTGCCGTCCGGGGCGGCGAGCAGGCGGCCGAGGTAGGACTTACGGCTCGCACCGAACAGCAGCGGGTACCCGAGGTCCAGCAGCTCCGGCAGGCGGGCGCTGAGCTCCCAGTTGTGTGCGGCCGTCTTGGCGAAGCCGAGGCCGGGATCGATGACGATGCGGTCGGCCGCCACGCCGGCGGCGAGTGCCATGTCGATCCGCTGGGTCAGCTCGGCGCGGACGTCGGCCACCACATCGGTGTAGCTGGCCAGGTCGCGCATCTGGCGGGAATGGCCGCGCCAGTGCATCAGGACCCAGGGGCAGCCGGCGTCGCGGACCACCCGGGCCATGTCGGGATCGGCCAGCCCGCCGGAGACGTCGTTGACCACCGTCGCACCCGCGCTCAGTGCGGCCTCGGCCACCTTGGCGCGGCTCGTGTCGATACTGACCGGCACACCGGCGGCGGTCAGCTCGCGGATGACCGGCAGCACGCGTTCGGCCTCGGTCGCCGCGTCGATCCGCTCGGCACCCGGGCGGGTCGACTCGCCGCCGACGTCGACGAGGTGCGCGCCATCGTCGCGCAGACGGACGCCGTGTCCGACGGCCGCGTCGAGGTCGGCGTACCGTCCGCCGTCGGAGAAGGAGTCCGGCGTGACGTTGAGGACGCCCATCACCACGGGGCCCGGGGCCCGTACCAGATCGGTCACGACTAGACGGTACCGGTCGCCGCGGCGGCACCGACCAGCCCGGGTCCGCCCCGAGCCACTAGCCCTGACGTGCGAATTGGAACAGGTGTACGATCGGTCATCCGGGCGGTAACGGGCAGTCCCTTCGCGGCTTGTCGCAATCCGGGGCGGCCCGTACGCTTTGGAATTGGCCAGCATCGAGATGGCGACGCCTGGAGGAGGGCCGAAGCGGGGAAAAACCGCCCAAAGCTCGCCACTCTCTGTGGTGAGTAACGAACACAGGGTCAAGATCGCTCTGCCCTGTGCGCACATTTCCCGCCAGGCTTGCCTACTGCACCGCCGCGGCACCGCCGGCCGCGATATGGGGAGGTTCCAGTGATCGCCATCGAGCTCATGGAGACGGCGTCGTCCGGCGTCGCCCACGCGCTCTCCACCCTGGCGTCGGCTCCACTCGCCGAGCCGGCACCGAAGGGGATCGACACCAACAGTGTGGTCACCTTCTTCGCCAGCAAGATCGCGCCGATCCTGCTCGCCGTCCTGGGCGTCATCTTCATCGGGCGGGCCAGCCGGGGCGAGATCTCCAAGGTGCTGACCAGCTCCGCGATCGCCATCGTCGGGCTGGCCTTCATCGCCGGCGCGGCCACACTCTTCTTCGTCGGCGATTACCTGATCGACCTGATCTTCGAATAGGCGCGGTCATCAGATGCGGCTGCGCACCGACGACGACATCTACCGGGCCCGCCTGGTCTACCTCGGGCCGCCCGGCTACACCCTGCCGGTCCACCTGCCGTACGCCCAGTACGGGCTCTTCATGCTGCTCGTCCCCCTCTACATCTTCATCCACTGGCTGTTCACGCTGAAAGTCGAGCTCTTCCCGGCCTGGGAGATCGCACTCGCCATCGTGACCACGTCGTTCATCTTCCGATACGTCGACCCGGATCGGCCCGCGCGGATGGTCATCCGCACCGCGCTGACCGACTGGCGACGCACTCGGGAGCCGGCGATCGAGCAGCGCGACCCGCGCCTGGTCGGCAGCCGGATCAGGATCCGGGAGGAGCTGGCATGACCGGGCGTACGCCGATCGGTCCGTCGCGTGACGCGGGTAAGAGCGTGTCGGGACCCCCCGGGGCGAGCGAGGCGGAGCCGCAGCCGCTGCGGGATTCTCCGGTCTTTGAGGCGGTCGCATGAGTCGCTCTTCCACGCCGGGTTCCCCGGCCGGCCGTCCGGCCGGGCCGGCAGGTCACCGTGCGCAGTCATTCGACTACACCGACGCTGAGGACGAGGTGGAGCTCGACCCGGCACTGGTGACCTCGCCCGGGCACGGCACCGTCGGCGTCTTCCAGGCCCCCCGGCCGGTGCCCCGCCGGGCGCCGGCCGCCGAGCCCAGCGCGGTGTCGGCGGGCGAGAACGCCGACATCGACTCTCCCTTCCTGGACCTCTTCGGCGCGTCCCGCCCTGGCTCGGCGCGGGCCCTCCCGACCGGCCCGGCGACCCGCGAGCAGCCGGCCATCGCACCACAGCCGGCAGCGGTTGGGCCGGCACCGGCCCGGCCGACACACCGGGTGCCCGAGCTGGAACCACCGTGGACCCCCGACGACGAGCCCGCCGTTGGCCGTCGGCACGCCGATCCGCGGTCCGATGAGCCACGTTCCGTTGCGCCACGCCCCGTTGACGCGCGGCCCGTGGAGCCCCGGCCCGTCGAGCCCCGGCCCGTCGACTCGCGGCACGGTGGCGGCAACCTCGCCGGCGAGTCCCGGGTCCCGCATCAGGCTGGCGACCGGCTGCCGATGCACCGCCCATCGACCGAGCCGGAGCGCGCTGCCGGAGGCGCCGCGATGTCGCCGACGACCGGTCCGGCACCCCGACCAGTCAGCACCGCGCCGACGACAGCCCCCGCTGACCGTCCACCTCGACGCCCGACCGGGCCCGACCCGGATCGGCCCGCGCCGGTCCACACCCAGCCGCCCGGACGGGAGGTCGTCGCACCCCGGCGGCGTGCCGCGAGCCGGCAGGAGGAGCGGCCGGTCCGGCCGACCCGGGTCCGCGCACCGAAGATCAAGTTCGGTGACCGCGATCCGTCCGTCGAGTTGGCGATCACCGAAATCGCCGGCCACCTGACCTTCACCCCGAACACCGTCACGGCCTGGTATTGGCTGCCCGAGGTGCGCTGGGCGTTCCGGCCGGACGCCGAACGCGAGGCGTTGCTGTCGGCGATCTCGGAGCAGTACGCGGGCCTGGCCGGTTTCCGGCTGCACCTGCGCCGCACCACCCGGCCGTTCCCGGCCGACGAGTGGGCGCGCACCATCGACACGCACACGGCGGCACCGCTGCCCGACGTCCCCGGCACCACCGGCTGGGCAGACCACCTGGTCGCCGCACAGCGGCACCTCATGGCGGTCAACCACGCTGAGGGGCAGACCTACCTGGGCGTCACCTTCGCCCGTCGGTCACTCGGCGACTCGCTCACCGAGCGGCTGCTGCGTACCTTCGGTCGCGGCACCGCCGACGGCGAACGTCGCAAGCTCGGCCGCACCGTGGAGCAGTTCGACGAGGTGCTCGGCGCGTTCGGCATGCGCGGCCGACGGGTCACCGCCCAGGAGCTGGAGTGGCTGCTCTACCGCTCGGTGGCGCTGTGCATGTCGCCGCCGGGCACGCTCTCCCCGGTGACCGACGGGCGCTGGGAGCGCGGTGACCTGCTCGCCATGACCGAGCAGGTCGAGCGCTACCGCACCCCGTACGGGTCGACGGTCAAGCTGGTCAACCGGATGACCGGCGAGGAACGGCACGTGGCCGTGCTCGCCGTCGGCCGGATGGAGCCGCTGGAGATCCCGGAGCGGCACGAGCCGTGGCTGCACTTCCACGAACGACTGCCCTGGCCGATGGAGATCTCCACCCGGGTCGACATCCTGGGCTCCGGCGATTCGTTCCGCAATCTTGAGCACCGGCTGCGAATGATCCGCTCGCAGCAGCTCGACTACGCCGAACACGGCATCGACGCGCCCCCTGAGCTGGAGCGACTGGCCAAACGGGCGCTCGTGATCGGCGACGAGATGACCACCGGGCTACCGGTCGACTCGGCCCGCGCGCACGGCTGGCACCGGATCGCGGTCGGCGGCCGGACCCGGGAGGAGTGCCTGGAGCGGGCCCGCCGGCTCATCCAGCTCTACTCGCGGGAGCTGCGCATATCGCTGCAGCACCCAAAGAACCAGGACTGGCTGGCACGCGAGTTCATCCCCGGTGAGCCGATCGCCAACACCGGCTACGTACGCCGGATGCCGGTCCCGCTGCTCGCCGCGGCACTCCCCCAGGCGGCATCCAACGTAGGTGACCGGCGGGGCGACCTGATCGGCCGGACCGCGGGCACCTGCCGTCGTCCGGTCTTCCTGGACCTGCACTTCCCCATGGAGGTCCGGGAACGCTCCGGGCTCGCGGTCTTCGTGGCCGAGCCAGGTGGTGGCAAGTCGACCCTGCTCGGCGCGCTGGGCTACCTGGCTGCCCGCCGAGGCGTCCAGGTGACCCTGCTCGACCCGTCCGGGCCACTGGCCCGCCTCTGCGCCATGCCCGAGCTGCGACCGTACTCCCGGGTGTTGAACCTGACCGGTTCGGAGCACGGCACTCTGGCGCCCTACTCGCTCATCCCCACACCGCTGCGCACGGAGTTCGGGGCCGGGGCCGCCGGTGACCGGGAGTTCGAGATCGCGGTCTCCAACGCTCGCGCCGAGCGGCGGATGCTGGTCCAGGACATCTGCATGATGCTGGTGCCGCCGCAGGTGGCCAGGGAGGCGTCCACCGCCACCCTGTTCCGACACGCCGTACGCCAGGTCCCCGCCGAGGAGACCTCCACCCTGGACGACGTGGTGAGCTGCCTCGGGCGGCTCGACGACGACGCCGGCAAGGAACTGGCCAACCTCCTGCTGGACACCGCCGAGATGCCGCTGGCCATGCTCTTCTTCGGCCGACCTCCGGAGGGGCTGCTCGGCGCGGACGCGGCACTCACCGTGATCACCATGGCCGGGCTGCGACTCCCCGACCTCAAGATCGAACGGGAGTACTGGTCCGCCGAGGAGGCCCTCGCCCTGCCGATGCTGCACACCGCGCACCGGCTCGCCGTCCGCCGCTGCTACGGCGGTTCGATGTCCTCCCGCAAACTTGTCGGCCTGGACGAGGCGCACTTCATGGAGGGCTGGCGATCCGGACGCTCGTTCCTGGTCCGACTCGCCCGCGACTCCCGCAAGTGGAACCTGGCTGCGCTCGTCGCCTCGCAGAATCCACGCGACATCCTCGGCCTGGACGTCCAGAACCTCGTCTCCACCGTCTTCGTCGGCCGGATCGCCGAGGATGCCGAGATCGCCTCCGAGGCGCTACGGCTGCTGCGGGTGCCGGTCAACGACGGGTACGAGGCCACCCTGGCCTCGCTCTCCGCCGCCGACACCAGCTCGGCGTCCCGGCTCGGCTTCCGTGAGTTCGTGATGCGGGACGTCGACGGCCGGGTGCAGAAGGTCCGGGTCGACGTCTCGTACGTCGACGGCCTGCTGGACCACCTCGACACCACGCCTGCCGCGATCGCCGCCGCGGCCGGAGTGCTACCGAGCATCCCCCTGTCGGATCTGGAGGCGTGACATGGCGAGGGCCCGGGCACGGATCACAACGTTCCTGCTCGCCCTCGGCGTACTGGCCGGGGCCACCATCACCTGGCCGCTGATCGGCGCGGAAGCGGCGACCACCGCCCCGCCGGCCGCCCAGGCCCGCGCCGACCTCTGCACGACCCAGGAGTGGCAGGCCGACTTCCGAGCCTGCGTAGGAAAGCTGAAGCAGGTCGGCCAGGCAGAAATCGAATGCCGGAAGCCGCCCGTGCCGTCAGCCCCAGATTCGGGTCTGGCGGGCTGGTTCGCCTCCCGCCCGGACTCGTCCAAGTTACCCGGGCCAAAGGGCCTCTACAGCGACTACGGATACGGCGGCTACAGCTTTAACACCTACAACGTGGAGGGTGGTTGTGCCTCTACCATCCTCCATCCGGACTATAAGTTCACCACAACCGTGGCCAACGGAGAGTTCATGATGGCGACGGCCGTCGTGGGCGCTTCAAACGCACTACGAGAGCGAGCCTGGGACCCTCGCGCGATGTGGGACTGGGCCGACCCGTTGGTCGACAAGGCCACCAAGGCCGTCTACCAAAAGGTGTTCAGCGTCTTCGGCATCATCACCCTCTGCGTGGTGGGGCTCTACCTACTCTGGCGGTCCCGCCAGTCGGACATGAGCAACGCCATGACCACCGCAGGTTGGGCTTTGCTGGTGATGGTCGCGGTCACCGCGCTGGCCGCTTGGCCGGTCAAATCGGCGAACATCGCCGACGGCACCTTAATCACCTCCCTTGGAGTCGTACACGACGCCATAGGCCCGGCTTCCAGGGACACCCCGCCAGATCAGTGCGACGATCCGGATCCTGCGGCCTGCAAGGACAACCGACCACCAGCTGTCCGGGCCAGCGACACTGCGACCGAGTCGATGCTCTACCGCAATTGGCTACGTGGAGTGCTTGGCTCAGCCGACAGCGAGACCGCCCACAAGTACGGTGCTGCCCTCTACGACGCGAAGGCGCTCTCCTGGGAGGAGTCGGGGAAGCTGCGTGCCAACCCAGCTACTCGGGATGCCACGATCAAGGCCAAGCAGCAGCAGTGGATGACGGTCGCAGAGCAGATCAAGACAGAGGACCCGGAGGCGTACGAGTTTTTGACGGGCACCCGCGACATGGACCGAATCGGCTCAGGGTTTATCGCGGTGCTCGCGGCAGTGCTCTTCGCGATGTTCGATCTGACTGCCTCAGTGCTGGTGCTGCTCGGCTTTTTGATCTTCCGATGGGCGGTGATCGCAGCCCCAATCCTCGGCACGATCGGTCTGCTCCGACCGGCCAGCGCCGGACTGCGCCGACTGGCCAACGCGGTCGTCGCTGCGGTGTTCAACATCGCTATTTTCGGCACTGGCGCAGCGATCTACCTCTTCGCGGTAGATCTGATCATGAGTACACCCACCCTGCCGGGCTGGCTTCAAGTGGTGCTCGTCTGGCTCTGTGGTGTGGTTGGCTGGCTGCTGCTCCGGCCGTACCGACGGATCACTCAACTCGGCGGCAAGGACAGCAGCGAGGCGGTCAGCTCGGCTGGTTCCTGGCACCGCCGATTCTTTCGCGACATGCGGACTGCCGCACGGCTGGACGTGGCCGAGCCCGGCGGCACGGCGGAGCCGGTGGGTGGGCGCCGCCAGTCACCGGTCGCCGAGCGAACGACGCTACGCCCGGAGGCTCGGCTGGAGGACCCGGCCCCGACGCCGACCGCTCCGGTCGACGGCCGGCGCAGCGGTGCCGGACGCCCGGACGGTAAGGAACGCGCGGACGAGGCACCCGCCGAGGAGACAGGCGGCCGTGGCCGTCCAAGCCCGCCCCGCCCTCGCCGCCAACAGCCAGCCACCTGGACCGAGCCCGACGTGCCGGCCGAGAAGCCGTCGTTCGTGGTCTACCGTCCGGGCTCCCGCGAACCGGCGCCGGACCGCACCGGACCTCGGGTGCGCTCAGAGGCGAGGTGACGGATGCGACGAGCATTGGAGTTCCTGGTCACCCGAGCGCTGCGGTCCCGGCTGGGGGTGGCGTTGGTGATCGCGGTGCTCATCTTCGGGGTGCTGGGCGCGGCTCGGCTCGTCGCAGGCCCTGGTAACCCCGCTGACGGGTTGAGTAACCGGCCAAACCAGCCGATCACGACCGTCGACCCCGCAGCCGGTGACGACGGCGCGATCTCCACCGACGCCCCGCCCTCACCGGTGACCCGGCCGGGCGACCGCACACCCGAGCAGACCGCCGAACGGTTCACCACCGCCTGGCTCGGTAGCGCCGAAATGACAGCTGCGCAGTGGCAGGCCGGCCTACGGCCGCTCTCCACACCGGCGCTGACCGAGAAGCTCGCCGGCGTCGATCCCGGCGGGGTCCCCGCCAAGGAGGCGACCGGGCCACCTGAGGTGCAGTCACGCACCGAGACGTTCGTGGAGGTGCTGCTGCCTCTCGACAGCGGCCGGCTCCGATTGGAGCTGATCGCCGCAGACGGTGGTTGGCTCGTCGACGTGTTGGACTGGGAGCGCCCATGAGCGACGGTAGCGGCGCGGCCGCACGCCGCCGGCCGGTACGGGTCGGCGTGATCGCATCGATCGTGACCGGGATGCTGCTCCTGCTCTGCTGTACCGGCGGCACGGCGGCCTTCTTCCTCAGCGGCCTCGGCGGCGAGGCGGAAGACGGGGCGACCTTGGCCAATGAGGACTGCGGCCCAATGCGTCCGGTCAACATAACCGGAAAGCTGCCGCGGTTCCCCGAGTACGGCGACGCGCAGGTCCGCAACGCGGCGATCATCATCAAGGTTGGCCAGGACATGCGTGTGCCCTCACGGGGTTGGGTGATCGCACTGGCGACGGCGATGCAGGAGTCTGGCCTGCGCAACCTGGCAAACAGCGGCGTATCGGCCTCCTTGGCCCTGCCACACGAGGGCGTCGGCGCGGACCACGACTCGCTCGGCCTCTTCCAGCAACGGCCGGGGTGGGGCACCGTCGCCGAGCGGATGACCCCTGCGTACACGGCCCGCAAGTTCTACGAGAAGCTCGTTAAGGTTCAGGGTTGGCAAGGTCGACCGCTGACCGCAGTCGCGCAGCGGGTCCAGATCAGCGCCTATCCGGACGCTTACGCCAAGCACGAAGAGTTAGCCAGCAGGATCGTGAATGCGCTGTCCGGCGGTGCGGCTCGCACCATCGAGATCAACGGCACTGCGGTGTGCGACGCGGCCGAACGCGGCCAGATCGCCGCCTCCGGCTGGACCGCCCCGATCTCAGGCGGCGTCGGCTCGGGCTTCCGGACCGCTCAACGCCCCAGCCACAACGGGGTCGACATCGGGGCCGCCAAAGGCACCGAGATTCGGGTGGCGGCAACCGGCCGGGTACTGGTTGCCCGTTGCGACCCGGACAACCGGGGTCGGCTCGACTGCAACGTGGATGGATACCCCGGCAAGGGCGGCTGTGGCTGGTTCGTCGATGTGTTGCATGCAGGCGGCTACATCACGCGGTACTGCCACATGGTGGTTCAGCCTCGCGTGAAGCCCGACCAGATGGTGTCGGCCGGCCAAGTGATTGGCCAGGTCGGCAGCAGCGGCAATTCCTCGGGCCCACACCTGCACTTCGAGGTACACGTGCGCAATGACCGCTCCAGTCGCGGTGCAATCGACCCGAACCAGTTCATGCGTGGGCAGGGTGCCCCGCTGCGCCGCCCGGCGTGAGGTCACCGCGAGCATGAGCGAACCCCTGCCGGACCCGTTCGCCGATCAACCCGATTGGGCGCCCCGACCGCCTCGGCCACTGACGATTGTGTCCGCCACCGAGCGAGTGGAGCTGCGGGGGCGACGGGTGCTGATCGGGTTGCCGGGGCTGGGCTGGCGCAGCGACCTGCGCGCTGATGACCGGGTGGTGCAGGGTGCTCGAACCTACGTGCCGGTGATCCCCGAGCACGAGTGGTACCGGGCCGAAGCCGAGCAAGTAGAGGTGTTCGCGCCGCTGATGCCCGTCGAGCGGGTCTGGGTGGAGAAGGTCGGCGACCGGATTGAACCCGAGACCAGCCGGGGTGCTGGCATCCGGCTCGTGTCATTGGACGGTCCGGCTCATCCGTCTCCCACGCCGGTGTTCGAAGCGGACTCGGTCACCGGACGCCGAGTCGTGCACGTCGAGGGCGGTCAGGAGCACCGGGACCTCCGGGCCGTCACCGAGACCTATTCGGGTGCCGAGGGGGACATCTGCGTCCGCATCACGCCGGAGGTGGATTGGTACCGCTGGGCCTGGCGGGGCCAGTCGCCGACCACCTTGGAAGTCCCCGTTCATCTCCTATGGATTGAGTAAACCTCAGCTCGCTCGCGCGCCGCCGCAGACCCGCCAACCATCGTCATCCTCGACCACGTCAAACGTCCAGTCCTCTCGTCGACTGCTCCTAGGAACGCCAGCGGAAGATCCGGCAATCGTCAGTGTCGTGCCGACAGTTTCGCCGTCAGGGAACGAAGTTCTGGTCAACGGGCCCCAACTGACCCGCACGGTCACGTCGAAGTTCGACTCACGCTGTTGCATTTCACGACGGAGCTCTCGCACGGCTTGGAGGTCAGCGCTGCCCGCGCAGGTGTAGAGGTCGGCGCGCGTGTCGTTGCGATCCACCAGGAACGCGCGCAGATAGTTGTCCACCACCACGTCTGGCGCGCTGCGGTCCGGCGCGGACGCGCGGTCGTACCACACGTAGGCGGCGGCGACCCCGCCCAGGCAGAGCAGTGCGAGCACCCCGGCGACCACGGTGAGCACGGTCCGCAGGCGGCGGCGCGGCTGCTGCGGCGCTGGAGCTGCCGGGGCGTGCGGCAGCTGCTCGGATGGTGCCCGCTGGGCCGGTACGCGAGAGACCTGGGAACCGGCGGGGGGCTGCACTGATTCCACCTCCTGACGTTAACGGCTGGACGCTCCGGAGCCAATGCCTCAGATCCAGCGGATCGTGACGGACCCCTCCCCACCGGTGAGATCCCCGACAACACCGGCGCACCGCCGCAACACCTCCCGGAGGAGTGCGCCCGGCGGGGGTACCGTCTCTGCTCGGAAGGGGTTACCAACCTCGGACAGAGGGGGTGGACGCGGTGGCCGGTCCGAAGGGACGCACGAACCGCGCCGCAGCCCTGCACCGCCGGGCGGCAGCTGTCGCGACCGCTGCCGCCGGCATCCTCGACGAGACCCGCCCGGCTCCGGCTGACCAGCGCCGCCAGTACGACTTGGCTGATCGGCTGCGGGCGGTCGCCGCGCGGCTGGCTCCGGGTTGGGCCGGTGCGGCCCTGGATTCGCTGGCCGTGGATTCTCCTGCGGGTGACGGCCCGCCGCCCTTCATCCGGGTTGGTACGGCAGCGCCACTGGACGACGCCCGCTTCCCCGCGTTGGTGCCGCTGGTCGGCGCCGGGCATCTGAGTGTGGACACCGATGCCCGGGAGCCGCGGGTGGCGGGTCTGCTCCGGGCTGTGCTGCTGCGGGCGCTGGGTGCGGCGCCGGCGGGTGCCCTGCTGGTTCGGGCGGTGGACGCCACGGGCACCGCGCTCACCTCGTTCGGAGCGCTGGCCGACGCTGGCCTGCTGCCGCCTCCGGCCGTGGACGTGGCGGGCCTGCGCGCGGTGCTGACCGAGGCGGAGCAGTGGGTCACCCCCGGGGCGAGCGGCCGGCGCCGACACGACCGGACGCTGCTGCTGGTGGTCGCGGCGCTGCCGGAGCTGACCGGGCCTACCGACCTGGCGCGGATCGAGGCGTTGGCCGAGCAGGGGCCGACCGCTGGGCTGCACCTGCTGGTGGCCGGGTGGCCGCCCGCCGGCCCGTACGCGACCCGCGCGCCACTGCCACACGCCACGCCACTGGTCCTGCGCAACGCGTACGGGCTGCTCGGCGCTCCTCCGGGTGCGTCGTTCGCCGGCCCGGGCTCGGATCCACCGGGTGGGCTGAACTCGCCGGTCTTCGTCGAGGCGGACCCGCCGGCGAATCTCGTCGACGCGGTGTGCCGGCGGCTCGCCGCGCAGGTGGAGGCGGGTTCGCGGTTGGGCTTGGCGGAGTTGCTGCCGACGACCGACGAGCAGCTGTGGGCGTCGGATTCGGCGGACGGGCTGACCACGACGGTCGGTGACGCCGGAGGGCGGGCGGTGGCGCTGGGCTTCACCGAGCTGACCCCGCACTGGCTGGTCAGCGGCCGGTCCGACGCTGGCCGCGCGGCGTTCCTGACCACTGCGTTGCTCGGGTTGGCCGCTCGGTACGGCCCGGACGACCTGACGCTCTACCTGGTGGACCTCGGTGACGGCGAGTCCTTCGTGGAGTTCCTCCAGACCGAGCGCGACCGGTCCTGGATACCGCAGGTACGGGCTGCCGCGATGGCCGCCGACCGGGAGTACGTCCGGGACCTGCTCGACCAGTTGACGGCCGAGGTGCGGAGCCGGGCGGAGGCGAGCGAGCGGGCCGGTGGGCAACGCTTCGCGGAGCTGCGTCAGCATCGGCCGCTGCCTCGGATCGTCTGCGTACTGGACAATCTGCCGTTGATCTTCGCGGAGCGGGACCGGCTGGCCAGTGAGATGGCGGCCCAGTTGGACGGGTTGGCCCGCACCGGCCGGGCGTACGGCGTACACCTTGTGCTTGCGGGCGCGGGTGAGCTGGGGCTGAGCGGCCGGGCGGATGCCGGGCACCGGGATTCGGTTCTCGGGCAGTTTCCGGTGCGGGTGGCGTTGCCGGGCGGCGGCCCGGTCTTGGAACCGACCAACGACTCGGCAGCCGGGCTGCCCGTGGGCAGCGCGGTGGTGAACACCGCCGGTGGGCTCGGCGGCCCCCGTGGCGCGACCCGCGGTCATGAGCGGCTGATCCGCCATCCGGACCCGCAGGACCACCCGGAGGTGGTGGAGCGGCTGCGACACGAGCTGTGGGGGGCCCGGCCGGCCGGCTCGGTGCCGCCGGTGGTGTTCGCGGGGTACGCGCGGCCACTGCTGGGCAATGACCCACGGCACCGGGCGGCCCTGGCTGGGCAGGCGCACGCGCCGGCCGCGCTGCTCGGCCGGGCGGTGGGGGTGACCCGCTCGACGGTGGCCGTGCCGCTGGGGCCGGCGGCGGGGCGCAACCTCGCCGTGCTCGGATCCGGCGCGGCGGCCGGCGGGCTGCTGGCGACGGCGGCCCGGAGCACCGCGAACCACCACCCGCCGGGCACCGCCCGGTTCCTGGTGGCCGCACCCGACCCGGGTTCCCGGCCGCTGGCGGAGGCGCTGACGGCCGAGCTGGCCGCTCGGCACCCGGCCACGATGGTCGACCTGCCGACGCTGCTCGCGGACGGGGACAGCGACCTGCCGACATACCTTGTGGTGTTCGGGCTGGACCGCCCGGGGCCACGGGAGCTGCCGGTGGACCGGCTGCGCGCGCTGCTGCGGGACGGGCCGCCGGCGGGTCGGCATCTGCTGGGCTGGTGGCGTGCCGTGCCGTCCTTCGCCGCGTTGCTCGAGCCGGAGGGTTCGGTGGACAAGCTCGCCGCAGTGGTCGTGCTGGACGTACCGACGGCTCAGCTCGCCGCGGTCTTCGGCCGGCCGGTGGAGTGGCGGCCGCGCCCCGACCGGGCGGTGCTCTGGGACGGTCCGGACGAGCGGGGCACGGTGCTGGTGCCGTTCGCCGACGAGGCCGGGTGATCCGACGGTGCGCGCGGGGGTGGGGATGGATTCGAACGCGACGGTGACCGGGCCGGGCCGACAGCGGGCCGCCGAGCCGGGCGACGACGTCGCGCCGGCCGGTGTGGAGCCCACCACGGCCTGGTCGGAGTATCTCGCGGCAGCCCGCCAGCTCGATGGGGTACGCCGCGGCGCGGCGGCCGCCGCGGGCGAGCAGGCCCGGTCGGCGGAGGCTGCCCGGGAGGAGCTGACCGTTGTCCGCACCGGGCTGGCGAGCCAGCAGGAGCGACTGCGGGCGCTGGGCGTACCGGCGATCTCGCTGGTGCCGTCTCCGCCGGAGCTGACCGAGGCGGCGCGATCGATGGCCGGTGGGCCGGCGGCCGTACTGGCGGCGCTACGGGACGCCCGGAGTCGGGCCGAGGCGGCGGACGCGACGCTGGCCGCGCGCGGCCGACTCCGCCCGGCGACCTGGCCGCCGCGGCTGCGCAATCTCCTGGTGTACGGGCCGTTGGCGCTGCTGGTGCCACTGATCCAAATCATCGTCTACGCGGCGACCGGGGTCGGCGCGGCCAGCGTGGCGGCGTTGATCTGTGGTCTGCCAATGCCGGCGGTCGCCTTCGTGGCCGGCTGGATCGGCCTCGGGCGGGTGTTCCGCGCCAACCCCGGCGAACGGCTGGACCGCACGGTGCGCTTCGGTGCGCTGGTCTGCCTGGTGCCGGCGGTGCTGGTCACGGCGGGCCTGTTGCTGGCCCTGCTGGCGGGCTGACCTTCCGACGTCGGCGGTCCCGGCGACTGAGCACCCGGCCGGTCCGGAAACGGATCAGCCGGCCGTCCCGGGATGGGGTCGGCCGGCTGTTCGAACGTTCCGGTGGTGTCAGCGAGGAATGATCAGCGCCATCGCCTCGGCCCGCGACTTGGCGTCCTGCTGGAGGGTCCCGCGCACCGCCGACGTGATCGTCTTGGCACCGGATTTCTGGATGCCGCGCATCGCCATGCACATGTGCTCGCACTCGAGCACGACGACGACGCCGCGTGGCGCGAGCTTGCTCATCAGCAGGTCGGCGACCTGTGAGGTGAGGCGCTCCTGCACCTGCGGTCGCCGGGCGAAGACTTCGACCAGCCGAGCCAGCTTGGACAGGCCGGTGATCCGTCCGTCCGGGCCGGGGATGTAGCCGATGTGGGCGCTGCCGCGGAACGGCAGCAGGTGATGCTCGCACAGGCTCATCACGTCGATGTCCCGGACGATGACCAGCTCTTCGTGGTTGGCCTCGAAGGTGGTGCTGAGCACCTGGGCCGGGTCGACCCGCAGGCCGGCGAAGAGTTCGGCGTACGCCCGGGCGACCCGGGCCGGGGTCTGCTGGAGTCCGTCGCGGTCCGGGTCCTCGCCGACCGCGATCAGGATCTCGCGGACGGCCTTCTCGATCCGGCCGAGGTCGACCGCGTCCTCGACGGGGCGGCCGGTCAGCTTGCCGCTGATCAGCCGCGCGGCCACGTAGTCCAGCTCGTCGTCGCCGTCGGGTCGTTGCTCAGTGCGTGCCGTCCGAGTTGTTGGACGGCGTGCCGCCGCCGACCGACGCCTGCGCGCCGTCGGCCTGGGCCTGCGCCTTGAGCTTGTCCTTCTCCGCAGGGGTGAGCACGGGCGGCTCGGTGGAGGGCTGGCGCTTGCCGAAGCCGTTGTACGGGGCCAGCGGCGGGCGCTTGACCACCCGGGCGCAGATCCGGGCCATGTCGGCCGTGGAGAGGGTCTCCTTCTCCATCAGCTCGAGCACGATGCTGTCCAGGACGTCCCGGTATTCCACCAGGATCTCCCAGGCCTCGTCGTGCGCCAGCTCGACCAGCGCCCGCATCTCGCCGTCGATCTCGGCGGCCACCGAGTCCGAGTAGTCCCGCTCGTGGCCCATGTTGCGGCCGAGGAACGGCTCATCCCCACTGGTGCCGTACTTGATCGCGCCGAGCTTGGAGCTCATGCCGTACTGCGTGATCATCGCGCGGGCCAACTGGGTGGCCTTCTCGATGTCGTTGCCGGCGCCGGTGGTCGGCTCGTGGAAGACCAACTCCTCGGCGGCCCGGCCACCCAGCGCGTACGCCAGGGTGTCGATCATCTCGGCGCGGGTCTGGGTGTACTTGTCCTCGGTGGGCAGCACCAGGGTGTGGCCCAGCGAGCGGCCACGGGACAGGATCGTCACCTTGTGCACCGGAGCGGCGTGCGGCAGCGCCCAGGCGACCAGCGCGTGACCACCCTCGTGGTACGCGGTGATCTTCTTTTCCTGGTCGCTCATCACCCGGGTCCGTCGCTGCGGACCGGCGATCACCCGGTCGATCGACTCTTCCAGCGAGTCGTTGGTGATCGCCCGCTGCTCCTTGCGGGCGGTGAGCAGGGCCGACTCGTTGATGACGTTGGCCAGGTCGGCGCCGCTGAAGCCCGGGGTACGCCGGGCCACCGCGTCGAGGTCGACGTCGGGCGTGAACGGCTTGCCCTTGGCGTGCACCCGCAGGATGGCCTTGCGGCCCTCCATGTCGGGGGCGTCCACCGGGATCTGCCGGTCGAACCGGCCCGGGCGCAGCAGCGCCGGGTCGAGGATGTCCGGCCGGTTGGTGGCCGCGATCAGGATGACCCCGCCCTTGGTGTCGAAGCCGTCCATCTCGACGAGCAGCTGGTTGAGCGTCTGCTCCCGCTCGTCGTGACCGCCGCCCATGCCCGCACCACGGTGCCGGCCGACGGCGTCGATCTCGTCGACGAAGACGATCGCCGGGGCGTTCGTCTTGGCCTGCTCGAACAGGTCACGGACCCGGCTGGCGCCGACACCGACGAACATCTCGACGAAGTCGGAGCCGGAGATCGAGTAGAACGGCACCCCGGCCTCGCCGGCGACCGCGCGGGCCAGCAGCGTCTTGCCGGTGCCGGGCGGGCCGAACAGCAGCACGCCCTTCGGGATCTTGGCGCCCAGAGCCTGGTACTTCGCCGGGTTCTGTAGGAAGTCCTTGATCTCGTACAGCTCCTCGACGGCCTCCTCGGCACCCGCGACGTCCGCGAAGGTCGTCTTGGGGGTGTCCTTGGTGATCATCTTCGCCTTGGACTTGCCGAAGTTGAGCACCCGGGAGCCGCCACCCTGCATCTGCGACATGAAGAACAGCAGCAGGAGCACGAGCAGCGCGATCGGCAGCAGGTTGACCAGCAGGCTCACCCAGATGCTGTCCGACGAGACCTTGGCGTCCGCCGGGCCCTTGACCCGGTTGGCCGCCTTGGCGTCCAGCACCTCGTTCCAGACCTGGCTGCCCACCTCGTACGGGAACTGGGCCTCGATCTTGTCGGTGGTGGTCTTGCCGAACTTGGTCTTGTTTGCCAGGTCCAGTTGGAGCGTCTGCTCCTTGTCCTGGAAAACGACCTTCTTGATGTCAACCGTGTGGAGCTGGTCGAGCGCAACGGAAGTGTCCACGCGGTGGTAGCTGGGACCACCGGTGAACAGTTGACTGAGCACAACGGCGCCGAGGATGACCAGGATGATCCAGACCACCGGTCGGCGGAAGAAACGCGTACGTTCCATACTGTTGTCGAGCGCCGGAGCGCCCGCATCCTCCTGATCGACGTCCTGACCGTCTGATGGTGTGGCCGCGGTGAGCGGCGGTCGCAGCCGCCATGCGGGCCGGCCTCGACCCCGAGGCGCGAAACTGCCGCGCCGCGGTCATTCGACGGTACACCGTGTACGCGAGGAGTGAGCTTGCGAGCCCCGCACTCGGCACACCGCCGCCATCGACGGCGTGCACCGTGAGCAGGCCCGCCAGCCCCGCACCGAAACGTACGGCGGGTCCGGGTAGGGACCGGCGTGGCGGGGAGTCCGGCCCGGCCACTCGAACGCCCGGTCGAGCGCTCGAGGAGGTCGGGGCGGAGTTACCTCCGCGCCACCGGGCTACACGGTAACCGGAACAGCTGAGAGCGCGCTGAACGTCGGCTTGATGGATGTTGATGCGAGTCGGCTTCACCGCCACCGGAGGCGGTGGACGCTCCGGCCCGGGCCGGCGTCAGGACCGGGCGTAGACCTCGGGCTTGAGCACGCCGACGTACGGGAGCTCCCGGTAGCGCTCGCCGAAGTCCAGGCCGTACCCGACCACGAACTCGGTCGGGATGTCGAAGCCGACATACTTGACCGGAACCGGCACCTTGACCGCGTCCGGCTTACGGAACAGCGCGACCACCTCGACGCTCGCCGCCGAGCGGGACTCCAGGTAGCGCAGCAGCCAGGAGAGCGTCAGCCCGGAGTCGACGATGTCCTCGACGACCACGACGTGCCGGCCGGCGATGTCCCGGTCCAGGTCCTTGAGGATGCGCACCACCCCGGAGGAAGTGGTGCCCTGGCCGTAGGACGAGATGGCCATGAAGTCGAGTTCGGCCGGGGGGCCGTTGCGGCCCAACGCCCGGGCGAAGTCCGCCATGAACATCACCGCGCCCTTGAGCACGCAGACCAGCAGGAGACCGTTGTCCACGTGGGCGTAGTCGGCGGAGACCTGCTTGGCCAGCTCCGCCGTCTTCTCGCGGATCTGCGCCTCGGAGATGATCACGTGGTCGATGTCGGCGTCGTACCAGGAGCCGTCAGCCATGACTCCTAGCCTGCCGTACGTCAGATGGCTTCCGTCGGCGGGGCCGCACCTTTTGGCGCGGTCCCGCCCGGGATTTTCACCGCAAAAAACCCAAAACACATCAGCTGGTACGCGACCGCCAGCGGCGGCCGTCGTCGGTCGGCTTCCAGTCGGCCGAATCGTGACTGTCCTTGGTGAGGCCGGCCGCCGAAGCGGCGACGAGCAGGACGAGGAAGAAGAGGAAGAGCAGGAACTCCATGGCGGCGCTCACTTTCGCATGATTGCTGTTGGTTTCGCCGCCGGTGCGCACCGGACTGACACCAGTCTGCGACCCCGCGCGCCGACCGGACAGTGGCAGAGATGCCATTGGGCATCGATTTTCTGCCATCTATCGGGTTACCCTCGTCACATGCTTCGCTCCGTCGCCGTCCTCGCCCTCGACCAGGTAGCTCCCTTCGAGCTCGGCGTACTCGCCGAGGTGTTCGGCACCGACCGGACGGCCGACGGCTTCCCGGCCTACCGCTTCCAGGTGTGCAGCCCGGACGGTGCCCCCGTGCGCACCTCCTCCGGCTTCCACCTCACCCCGCACGCCGACCTCGGGCCGGTGGAGGACGCCGACCTGGTGGCCGTACCCGCGCACCACCAGGGCACCACCGTCCCCGGCCCGGTGCTCGACGCGCTGCGCCGAGCCGACGAGCGGGGCGCGTACCTGTTCAGCGTCTGCTCCGGCGCATTCCTGCTCGGCGCGGCCGGGCTGCTCGACGACCGGGAGTGCACCACCCACTGGCGGTACGTCGACGAACTGCAACGCCGGCATCCGCGGGCCCGGGTGCGCTGCAACTCGCTCTACGTCCAGGACGACCGGTTGCTCACCAGCGCCGGCACCGCCGCCGGCATCGACGCCTGCCTGCACCTGATCCGGCAGGAGCACGGCTCGGCCACCGCGACCCGGCTGGCCCGACGGATGGTGGTCCCGCCGCACCGCGACGGCGGCCAGTCGCAGTACATCGAGGCGCCGATCCCGAAGGCCCCCGAGGCGCCCACCCTGGAACCGGTGCTGGAATGGCTGATGGGTCACCTGGACCGGTCGATCACCGTGGAGGAGTTGGCGGCCCGGGCCGACATGGCGCCGCGCACCTTCGCCCGCCGTTTCCGTGCCGAGACCGGCACCACCCCGCACGACTGGCTCACCAACCAGCGGGTGCTGCTCGCCCGGCGACTGCTCGAGGAGACGCCGCTGAGCGTGGAGGCGGTCGCCGACCAGGCCGGCTTCAGCGACGCGGCGGCGCTCCGGCACCACTTCAGCCGCCGGGTCGGCGCCACCCCGCACGGCTACCGGACCACGTTCCGGGACCGCGCGCACAGCGGCTGAGGCCGACCGGGGATCGTTTCAGCAGCCGGGGGCGAGTGCCAGCCGGTCGGCGCGGCGGAGCACCCTGGGCCCCCCGGGCAGGTCGGTGGGGCCCTGCCCGTGCCACGCGGTGACCAGGGCGTCCAGCGCGGCGACGTGCCGGTACGACAGCGCACCCGGCGAAGCGCCCAACTCACGCGCCCAGGCGTGTAGTACCCGGCCGCGTACCGCAGGGGCCAGGTCGGCCAGTTCCGGCACCCGGAGCCCGCCCTCGGGATGCCGGGCCGCCGCCAGCGCCGCCTCCGCCAGGTCGTCCAGGGCGTCGTTGTCGGCCGCCACCAACCGGGCGGTACGAGCCAGGTTGTCCAGCACCCCCGGGCCCAGAGCGCGCACCAGCGCGGGCAGCGCGTCGGCCCGCACCCGGGACCGGGCGTACGCCGGATCGCTGTTGTGTGGGTCCTCCCACGGGGTGAGCCCGAGCACCGCGCAGGCGGCACGGGTCTGGTCCCGACCGACCGCCAGCAGTGGGCGCAGCAGAGGCACCCCGCCCAACCCCCGCCGGGCCGGCATGCCGGCCAGTCCGCGCGGCCCGGCCCCTCGGGCGAGCGCGAGCAGCACCGTCTCCGCCTGGTCGTCGCGGGTGTGCCCGGTGAGCACCGCGACCGCGCCGTATTGCCGGGCCGCCTCGCTCAACGCCTGGTAGCGAGCCTCCCGAGCGGCCGCCTCCGGCCCGCCCGGGCGACCGGCCACCTCGACCCGGACGGCCTCCACGAGCGGGAACCCGGCACCACGGGCCCAGGTCGCCACCGCCTCGGCCCGCTCCGCAGAGCCGGTCTGCAAGCCGTGGTCGACAGTCACCAGGCCGGTGGCCAGGCCGAGCCGGGGAGCCACGAACACGGTGGCCACCGCCAGTGCGAGCGAGTCGGCGCCGCCGGAGCAGGCGACCAGCACCGGCCCGGCAGCCGGCAGCCCGGTCAGCGCGCTGCGGACCGCCACCCGGATCGCGGCCACCGGCGGGGCGAGCGCGGCCACCGGCGGACGGTCAGCCGGCAGCCGGGACGGTGCCGGCGGGGCCGTGCACGCGGGCCACCCAGGCGTCCGGGTCGCCCAACTCCGACAGCCGAGGCAGGGTCAGTGGCGAGTTGAAGATCGAGTTGAACCCGTCCATGCCGACCCGCTCGACCACGCCGTGCACGAACTTGCGCCCCTCGGCGTACTGACGCATCTTGACGTCGACCCCGAGCAGCCGGCGGATCGCCTTCTCCAGCGGGTTCCCCGCCTCACGGCGCCGGTTGAAAGACGCGCGGATCTTCTCCACGCTCGGGATCACCCGCGGGCCGACGCCGTCCATCACGAACTCGGCGTGCCCCTCGAGCAGGGTCATCAGCGCGGTGAGTCGGTCCAGCACAGCCCGCTGCGCCGGGGTCTGCACGATGTCCAGCACGCTGGCCCGGCTGTCCGGCTCACGGACCGCCTCGGACAGGGTGGCCACCCCGCGACGCAGCCGCTCGACCAGGTGCTCGCCGCCGCTGGACGAGGCGTCCACGAACGCCTGCACCTCGCCCAGGAAGTAGGCCCGCATCCACGGCACGGCGGTGAACTGGGTCCGGTGGGTGACCTCGTGCAGGCAGACCCAGAGCCGGAAGTCGCGCGGGTCGGCGCCCAGCTTGCGTTCCACCTCGACGATGTTCGGCGCCACCAGCAGCAGTTGGCCCGGGTCACCGGAGAAAACCTCGTACTGACCGAGCACCCGACCGGAGAGGTACGCCAGGACGGTGCCGGCCTGCACACCGGTCAGCCGGGACCCGATGGCCTCGGTCAACGCCCCCGGCTGCTTGTCGCCGGAGAGCCGGCTGACCAACGGAGTGATCACCTCGCGCAGCCCGGCGATGTTGGCGGCGGCCCAGTCCCGCCGGTCGACCACCCGCACCGGCGGGTGCGCCACCTGCGCCCGCAGCCCCGTGTAGTCGGCCACGTGCCCGGCCGCCTCCTCGGTCAGCCGGCGCAGGTCGCCAACCACGTCGGTGGCCTCGGCGTACGACACCCGAGGGCCAGACTTGCTCAACGCCCCCGCGGTGGCGGCGGCCAGATCCCAGTCCACGAACTGCGCCATGGACCCACCGTACCCGCGCCGCGACACCCCGACCCGGGCTCGCGCGAGCGATCGACGCCGACCGTGGCTGCGTCTCGGGCCGGAACGTCCAGCTCCGGCGGGGGTCAGTGGCAGCCGCAGGCGGCCAGCGCGGCGGCGATCCGATCCAATGCCGGCTGGGCGGCGTCGATGCCGTCGGGTGGTGCATTGTCGGTGAGGACCGCGAAGGTGAGCAGCCGCCCGTCCGCCGTGGTGACCAGGCCGGCGATGGAATGCACCTTGGTCAGCGTGCCGGTCTTGGCCCGCACGGCGCCCGCCCCGGCGGCAGTGCCGGCGGCACCCCGGTAGCGGTCGTCCAGGGTGCCGGACCAGCCTGCCACCGGCAGACCGCCGAAGGTGCCGGCAAGCTCGGGATGGTCGGGGCTTGCGGCCAACCGGATCAGATCGGTCAACAGTGACGGGCTGATCCGGTTCCGACGGGACAGCCCACTGCCGTCCGAGAGGGTGATCTCGTCGGCGGGCAGGCCCAGCGTGGCGACCTCCGCGTCCATCGCGGCGGCGGCACCATCGAACGAGGCCGGCTGGTTGCGGGCCAGCGCGACCTGACGGGCCAGCGCCTCGGCCAACAGGTTGTCGCTCTCGCCGATCATGATGTCGACCAACCGGATCAGCGGCGGGGACTGCACCACGCCCAGTTCGGTGCCGGGCGCGGGGGCGCCGGCGCCGGTGGTCTGGGTCGGGGCGGTGCCGCGCTTGACCGCGCTGGTCGGCACGCCCAGCAGACGGGCGAACGACCGACCGGCGGTCAGGTCCGGGTCGGCGACCCGCTGGGCGCCACCGTGTGCCGCACCCGGGTCCTTGCGTGCGCCGTCGATCATCAGCGCGGTAACGGCACCGCCGTACCCGCCGGTGGGGATGTCGTCGTCCCAGCCCGGGCCGTAGACCGGGCCCGAGTAGACCGAGCCGTCGACGACGATGCTGGTCGGGGCGGTGCCGCCGAGCGCGGTACGCACCTGGTTGGCCAGGTCGTCGAGGCGCGCCGCGCCGGGGTAGTAGCCCTTCTTGCCGGCCGAGAGGGTCGGGTCGCCGCCACCGATGATCACCACCTCGCCGGGCTGCGCCCCCGCCACCGCCCGGGTGGGGATCCGGTAGCCGGGCCCTCGGGCGGCCAGCACGGTCACCGCAGTGGCCAGCTTGGTCACCGAGGCGGGCACCGTCCCGTCGTCCGCACCCTTTGCGTACAGCGTCTGCCCGGTGGTCACGTCGGCCACCGAGACGTTCACCCGACTACCCAGGGCGGGCACCCCGACCAGCGGCTCCAGCGCGGCGCGGACCGCCTCGGGGGTGGGCAGCGGTGCGTTCGAGTCCGGTCCGGCGAGCACCTCGGACGGGTTGGGCTCCGGGGTCACGCCGGCGGCGGCCGGCGAGGGCTCGGCGTCTTCGCCCAGCCAGCCGGCGACCGGGCCTGGCCGGGTCACGACCACTCCGACCCCGGCGAGCACCAGGAATAGCACCACGGCCAGCACCAGCGGCAACCGGCGGCGGCGTGACGCTGCGGGTGCGGGGGCCGGCCCGTCGCCGGCGGACGCCGGGTCCGGCACGTCACCGGACGGCGCGGGCAGTGCGGAGATCGGCGGCCCCAACGGCGGTACGCCAACCGGCATCCGGACGGTCGGCCCGTCACCGGACGCCGGGCTGGTCGGCAGCGAGCTGGTCCCTGCCGGTCCGGACGGGGCGGTCGGGGTCGAAATCGGGCCAGCCGAAGCCGAGCCACCCGGCGCGGGACCGGCCGGGATGGAACCAGTCGGAGCGGGACCAGTCGGGGCCGTCGGGGCCCGGCCCGTCGGAGCAGGGCTGACCGAGGGCCGGCCGCCCGGGGCAGGGCCAACCGGGGCGGTGGCGTTCGAGGCCGGGCTGACCGGGGCCCGACCAGTCGAAGCGGAGCCGACCGAGGCCCGGCCACTCGGGGCCGGGCTGACCGGGGCCGAGCCGTTCGGGGCTGGCCTAGCCGGGGCGTTCGGGGCCGGGGCGCTCGGGCCCGGACCAGCCGAGGCATTCGGGGCCGAGCCGTTCGGGGCCGGACCAGCCGGGGCCCGACCGGCCGAGGCCGGGCTCACCGGGGCCACGCCGGACGAGGCAGGACCAGCCGGGGCCCGACCAGTCGAGGCCGGGCTCACCGGGGCCACGCCGGACGAGGCAGGGCTCACCGAGGCCCGGCCGGCCGAAGCAGGGCCGACGGCAGCCCGGCCGGTCGGAGCGGGGCTGCTCGAGGCCGGGCGACCGGGGGCAGGACTCGTCGGGGCGGGGCTACCGGGTCCAGCGCTGGTCGAGGCAGGGCCACCGGGGGCCGAACTGCCCGGGGCAGGGCGGGTCGGGGCCGGGCCACCAGAGGCCGGGCCACCAGAGGCCGGGCCGGTCGGGGCCGGGCCGCCCGACGCGGGGCTGGTCGGGGCAGCAGGGTTCCCACCCGGCGCTGCGCTCGTCGGCCGGTTGCCGTCGCCGACCGGGTCACGGCCGGTGGTCGGGTTGCCGGAAGCTGACGCGGCCGGCGGCCGCCAGGGCGGCGGCGGGGGACGCTCGGGCACCGTCCCCGGCGCTGCGACCGCCGGGGTGGGCGGCTCGGGAGCCCGGGGGAACTGGGCTTCGGGCACCGGGACCCGCCCAGTGGCGCTGCCGGAGCCAGATCGTCCGGTACCGCGTCCGTCGCCCCCGTCCGGGCGGTAGTGTGAATCTTCCCTCCCCACGACCCCCTCCTCCCCCAGCGAAAATCGGCTTGGGTGACACTACTTCGGTCCGAAGACTATGCGGCGGCCGGAGTCGGCGGGTGGGCATTCACCTGTCCGGAGGGGCGCCAGTGGTTCCGTTAGCCAGCGTGGGCAGACGAGGGAGCGTGCAGATGGATTTCGACGTGACGGTTGAGATCCCCAAGGGTCACCGGAACAAGTACGAGGTGGACCACAAGACCGGCCGGATCCGGTTGGACCGCACCCTCTTCACGTCCACCCAGTACCCGGCCGACTATGGGTTCATCGAGGGCACGCTGGGCGAGGACGGCGACCCGCTGGACGCGCTGGTGCTGGTCCCCGAGCCGACCTTCCCGGGCTGCCTGATCCGCTGCCGCACCATCGGCATGTTCCGGATGACCGACGAGAAGGGCGGCGACGACAAGGTCCTCTGCGTGCCCTACGAGGACCCCCGCCAGGAGCACCTCCGCGACATCCACCACCTCGGCGAGTTCGACCGGCTGGAGATCCAGCACTTCTTCGAGGTGTACAAGGATCTGGAGCCGGGCAAGTCGGTCGAGGGCGCGACCTGGGTCGGCCGTACCGAGGCGGAGGCCGAGATCCACGCCTCCTACCAGCGGGCCAGGGACGCCGAGGCGCGCGGCGACGTCATCCACTGACGAACACTGACGCACCGGGCCCGGGAGCCGCTCAACCGAGCAGCCCCCGGGCCCGGTCGTACAGGTCGAGCACCGCGCAGGCGACCGGCACGACGGCGACCACCAGGGCCGTGTCGGTGAGGTCCGCGATCCGGCCCAGGTAGGGCGAGACCGGCCGGCGGGCGTACCCGGTGCCGGCCGCGACGGTCAGCAGGGCGAGCGCCGCCCCACCGAGGACCAGCGCCAGCCGCCCGACGTCGTCGACCCGGCCAACCAGGACCGCGCCGAGCACCGCGAAGCCGGCCAGCCCGGCGAGCACCGGCGGCACCCGGTGCCGCAGAGCCACGAACAGCCGCGAGCGCAGCAGCAGCACGGCCGAGGCCACCGCCACCAGCACCCGCCCGGCCGTCCCACCGGCCACCCCGAGCACCACCGCCGCGGCCACCGCCAGCAGGGCGTGCCCGAGCAGCATCCCGGTGAGCATCTCCTCGGTGCGGGTCACCGCCGCATGCACCCGGCCCCGGTCTGGCAGGTCCCGGACCCGCGCCGGCTCGGCGTCGGGTGCGGCGGCCGGCAGGGTGATCGGCGGCAACGGCAGCTTTCCCAATCGGATCGCCAGCAGCGGGATGACCCCGATGGCGAAGATCAACGCGCTGAGCAGCACCGCCGCCGTGCCGGCCGGGGCCAGCAGCAGCCCGCCGAGCGCTGCCCCGGCACCGACCAGGCCGACCGTGACGCCGGCCACGAAAACCCGCAGCCGGCTGGCCACCCCGAGGAACCCGAGCAGCGCGACCAGCAGCAGCGCCACCGAACCGGCCAGCAGCTCGGCCGCACCGACCCAGCGGGCCGGCCCGAACGGCCCGACCGGGTCCCCGGAGCCGACCGCGAGGGCACCGGCCGCGAACGCGTACGGCAGGGCGTAGCCGCCGAGCGTCGCCCCCGCGACGCCGTCGCCGTTGGCGCGGGAGGCGACCGTGCCGGCCACGGTGAGCAGCAGCGCCACCACGGCCGACGCCGGCCAGCCGGCCCGGTTGGCCGGACCGGCGGCGAGCAGCGCGGCCAGCCCGACGGCCAGCGGCACCGCCGCACCGGTCAGGGCGGCCGCCCGAGTGGCGGCCAGTGACCAGGCACCGCCGCGACGGCGGGCGCCGTCCGCAATCGCCTCCACCACGTCGTCGTACTCCAGCTCGGGCCAGTGCGCGCGGGCCGGCACCAGGTGCAGCACCTCGCCGTCGCGGACCCCCTGCGGCAACAGCGCCTGGGCGGTCGCCAACAGCGAGCCGTCGGTACGCCGCAGCACCCAACCGCCGTGCCGTTCGCCGTCGTCGGCCAGCCCGACACCAGCGTGCCGGAGGACGTCGGGCAGCAGCTCGGCGAGGGGCACCTGCTCCGGCAGGGCGACGTCCACCCGTCGTTGCGGTGCGCTGATGGTGACGCGGGCCAGCCCGGTTGTCATCGACTGATCTCCATATCGAGGAGGATCGGAGGCTGCGCGGACGACAGGACTTTACCTACCATGAGCCAGGCTCGGGTTACCCAGCGCTGTCAGGAGGCCGAGTGTCCACCGTCGTCATCAAGCGTCCGCCCCGCCGGCCGGCGCCGGAGATCCCGGCCGGTGAGCTGCCGGTCGAGGCACCGCCGGAGATCCCCGCGGTGACCGGTGGGCGCTGGCAGCAGATGCTCATGCTGCTGCCCATGCTCGGCGGCACGGTGGCGATGGCGATGATGTTCGGCCGGGGCGGCGGCGCGTACTCGTACGTGGTGGGCGGGATGTTCGGGCTGTCCTCGTTGGCGATGCTGGTGACCTCCTGGGGCAGCGCCTCGGGCACCCCGAAGAAGTCCGAGATGATGGCCGCGCGCCGGGAGTACCTGCGCCACCTGGCCACGCTGCGCCGCCGGGTCCGGCAGACCGCCGGGCAGCAGCGGGCCGGGCTCTACTACCGCCACCCCGACCCGGGCCGGCTGTGGTCGACGGTGGACAGCCACCGGGTCTGGGAGCGGCGTCCCGCCGACCCGGACTTCGCGGTGGTGCGGGTCGCCGTCGGGCCACAGACGCTGGCCACTCCGCTCGTTCCGCCGGTCACCCGGCCGCTGGAGGAGTTGGAGCCGATGACCGCCGGCGCGCTGCGCCGCTTCTTGGACGCGTACTCCGTCGTGCCGGACCTGCCGGTGGCCCTGTCGCTCCGCAGCTTCGCCCGGGTGCACGTGCGGACGGCCGGGCGGACCGGCGGCGGCACCGCTGCGGCCGGCGGCGGGCCGCCCACGGGCGACCCGGCGGCGCAGGCGCTGGTCCGGGCCGTGCTCACCCAACTGGCCGTGTTCCACGCACCCGACGAACTGCTCGTCGCGGTCTGCGCCGGGCCGGAACGACGGGCCTTCTGGGAGTGGGTGAAGTGGCTTCCGCACGCCCACCACCCCGGCCAGTTGGACGCACTCGGCCCGGTACGGCTGGTCACGAGCTCCGCGGCCGAACTGGAACGGCTTTTGGCCGACGTGCTGGCCAGCAGGTCCCGGTTCAGCCCGACCGGTCCGGCCACCGACGGCCCACACGTGGTGGTGATCCTGGACGGCGGTGACCTGACCGGTGCCACCGATCTGACCGGCGACGGCGGCATCGACGCGGTGACCGTCCTGGATCTGGACACTCCGCCGCCGCGCCTACTCGACCGGTACGCGCTGCTGCTGGAGCTGCGGGGCCGGCGGCTGTACTCCTGGTCCATCGAGGGGCACGCCGAGGTGGGCACCGCCGACCAGCTCGACGTCGCCGACGCCGAGGCGGTGGCCCGGCGGCTGGCGCCGCTGCGGCTGGCCAGCGCGGCGCGCGGCGCGGACGCTCCGCTCCAGGCCGAGCTGGGCCTGCCCGAGCTGCTCGGGCTCGGCGACCCGGAGAGCTTCACCGCCGAGCAGGGCTGGACGCCCCGCTCGGCGCGGGACCGGCTGCGGGTGCCGATCGGGGTGGGTGCCGACGGCGGGGCCATCGAGCTGGATCTCAAGGAGTCCGCGCAGGATGGGATGGGCCCGCACGGCCTGCTCATCGGCGCCACCGGCTCCGGCAAATCCGAGCTGCTGCGCACCCTGGTGCTGGGGCTGGCCGCCACGCACAGCTCCGAGCAGCTCAACTTCGTGCTGGTCGACTTCAAGGGCGGCGCCACCTTCGCGTCGTTCGACCGGCTGCCGCACACCGCCGCCGTGATCACCAACCTGGCCGACGCGCTGCCGCTGGTCGACCGGATGGTGGACGCGATCAACGGGGAACTGGTCCGCCGACAGGAGCTGCTGCGACGGGCTGGGAACTTCGCGAGCGTGCGCGACTACGAACGGGCCCGGGCGGCCGGCAGCCCGCTGGCGCCGTTGCCGTCACTGCTGCTGGTCTGCGACGAGTTCTCCGAGTTGCTCTCCGCCAAGCCCGACTTCATCGACCTGTTCGTGCAGATCGGCCGACTGGGCCGGTCGCTCGGCGTGCACCTGCTGCTCGCCAGCCAGCGCCTGGAAGAGGGGCGGCTGCGGGGGCTCGACACGCACCTGTCGTACCGGATCGGGCTGCGTACCTTCTCCGCACTGGAGTCCCGCACCGTGCTCGGGGTGGCGGACGCGCACGAGCTGCCCCGCTCGCCGGGCCACGGTTATCTGCGCGCTGGCACCGACCCGCTGGCCCGGTTCAAGGCCGCGTACGTCTCCGGCGCGGTCCGCCGCCGGGCCGGGACGGTGGGCGCCGCCGGCGGTGATGGCGCCCGCCTGCTCACCTTCACCACCCACGTCGTGCCGGTGCCCGAGCCGGTCACGCCGGCCGTGCCCGTCGTGGCCGAGGAGGATGCCGGCCGGGAGAGCCTGCTCGACCTGTTGGTGGACCGGCTCGCCGGGCAGGGACCGCCCGCGCACCAGGTCTGGCTGCCGCCGCTCGGTCAGCCGCCGGCCCTGGACGAGTTGCTCGGCCCGGTCGAGGTGGACCCGGCGCGTGGGCTCACCGTCGGCAACCCGGAGTTGCACGGTGCGCTCGGGGTGCCGGTGGCCGTGGTGGACAAGCCGCTGGAGCAGCGGCGGGACCTGCTCTGGCTGGCGCTGGACGGTGCGGCCGGGCACGTCGCGGTGGTCGGCGCGCCACAGAGTGGCAAGTCGACCGCTCTGCGCACGCTGATCTGCGCGCTGGCGCTCACCCACACCCCGGCCGAGGTGCAGGTCTACTGCCTCGACTTCGGCGGCGGTGGGCTGGCCGCGCTCCGCGACCTGCCGCACGTGGGCGGGGTGACGGGTCGCGCCGACCCGACCGCCGTGCGACGCACCGTCGGCGAGATGACGACCCTGTTGGCCGAGCGGGAGCGCCGCTTCGCCGAGCTGGGTGTCGAGTCGATGGCGGCGTACCGGCAGCGCCGGGGGGTGGCGGGGGCGGTGGGCCAGGCGGGCGCCGACCCGTTCGGCGACGTGTTCCTGGTGATCGACGGCTGGACCACCCTGCGCGGCGAGTACGACGACCTGGAGCCGCTGGTCACCGACCTGGCCACCCGGGGCCTGTCGTACGGGCTGCACGTGGTCGCCACGGCGCTGCGCTGGCTGGATTTCCGCCCGGCCATCCGAGACCTGTTCGGCTCCCGGCTGGAGCTGCGCCTCGGTGACCCGGCCGACTCGCTGGTGGCCCGGCGGGCAGCCGCCAACGTGCCGGAGCGCTCGGGGCGGGGCGTGACCGCGGAGAGCCTGCACTTCCTCACCGCGCTGCCGCAGCTCGCCGCCGCCGGCGGAGACACCGCCGACCTGATCAAGCGGGTCTCTGGCAGCTGGGCGGGTCCCCGGGCGCCCCGGGTCCGACTGCTCCCGCCGGTGCTGCCGTACGCCGACCTGGACCTCGCCTCGACGACCGCCCTGTGCCTGCCGATCGGCATCGCCGAGGCGGACCTGCGCCCGGTGCTGCTCGACTTCGCCACCGAGCCCCACTTCGTGGTCTTCGGGGACGCGGAGTGCGGCAAGTCGTCCTTCCTGCGGGCGCTGGCCACGTCGATCATCACTCGGTTCACTCCCGAGCAGGCGCGGCTGATCCTGGTCGACTACCGGCGCAGCCTGCTCGGCGCCATCGAGACCCCGCACCTGATCGGTTACGGCACGGCCGCGGCGCACACCGCCGACCTGGTCGAGTCGGCCGCGGGTTACCTGGAGCGGCGGGCACCCGGCCCGGAGGTCACCCCACAGCAACTGCGCGACCGGTCCTGGTGGACGGGGCCGGAGCTGTTCGTGCTGGTCGACGACTACGACCTGGTGGCGGCCGGGCCGGCCAACCCGTTGCGGGCCCTGGAGGACCATCTGCCGCACGCCCGGGACGTCGGGCTGCACCTGGTGCTCGCCCGCCGCTCCGGCGGCGCGGGCCGGGCCCAGTACGAGCCGATCGTCCAGCGCCTGCGGGAACTCTCCACCGCCGGTCTCGTGATGGCGGGCAGCCCGGACGAGGGCGCACTGGTCGGGCAGGTCCGACCGAGCCCACTACCACCAGGCCGTGGTCGACTGGTCACTCGTCGTGAAGGCGTACGCCTCGTGCAGCTCGCTCATCTGCCGCCACCGTGACCCGTCTGCTCGGTTCTGCCCGTGACAGCCGGGGAAACCGGTAATCTCCGATCGTCATGGTTCCGTTGGGATGAATGGCTGGGGATGTGACTGGGGTTCGGCACAGCTGTCCGGCAGCACCCCGACGGGTGCCCCGCCGGGCGCTGCTCGGTGTGGCGGCAGTGCTCGCCGTCGTGGCCCCGACCGCGCCCGCCGCCCCGACGACGACGCCGGACACCGGTGGGCAGCTCGCCGGCGCACCGATGGCGTTCGCCCCCGGCGACAGCGTGGCCCGTACCGACCAGGTCCGCGACGAGCAGTGGCAGCTCGACGAGTTGCGGGCCGAGACCGCCTGGCAGACCTCGACCGGGCGGGGCGTGACCGTCGCGGTGGTCGACTCCGGAGTGGACGCCACCCATCCCGATCTGGCCGGCCAGGTGCTGCGGGGCGTCGACCTGGTCGACCCGGACGGCAGCGGCAACCCGGATCCGGTGGGGCACGGCACCACCGTCGCCGGCCTCATCGCCGGGCGGGCCGACGACAAACGGGGCGTGGTCGGCCTGGCACCGGACGCGCGGATCCTCCCGGTACGCGTGCTCGACGACCAGAACCGCTACGACGACGCGCTGATCGTGGCCCAGGGCGTGCGCTGGGCGGTCGACCACGGCGCCCGCGTGATCAACCTGTCGCTGGGCGGCAGCGGTGACAGCCCGGCCCTGGCCGCGGCGTTGGACTACGCGTTCGCCCGGGACGTGGTGGTGGTCGCGTGCACCGGCAACCTGGCCACCTCCACCAACTCCAAACCCTGGTACCCGGCCCGCGAACCGGGCGTGGTCGCGGTCACGGGCCTGGAGGGCACCAGCGACAATCTGTGGTCCGGGTCGATCACCGGCCGGGCGACGGTGCTCAGTGCCCCCGCCACCGGCCTGGTCGGTGCCCGCCCCCCGGCGGGGTACTGGCGGGTGCAGGGCACGAGCTTCGCCGCGCCGCTGGTGGCGGCCACCGCCGCGCTGGTCCGGTCCCGCTATCCGTCGATGTCCGCCGGCGAGGTGGTGAACCGGCTGCTGACCACCGCCCGCGACATCGGCCCGACCGGGCGGGACGACCGTTTCGGGTACGGAGCGGTGGACCCGGTGGCCGCCCTGACTGCGCAGGTGTCGCCGGTGACCGCCAACCCGCTGGACGACCTGACCTCGCCGGGGGTGGCCGGCTTCGGGTCGGCCCCCGGTTCCGCCGACGACGATTCGGCGGCCGGCGCCGGCAGCGACCCGCTCGGTCTCACCGCACCGCGCCAGCAGACCCATTGGAAGGCCCGGGCGGCGGGCGTCCAGGACGACTCGGCGCCGGAGCGGCTCTGGACCGGGGCGACGCTCTTCGTCGCCCTGGTGACCGGCGCGGCGCTGATGGTGCGCCGGTTCCGCCAGCGGCTCCGCTGAACGCGACCCGCCGCGGCAGGCCTGCCCACACCACCGACGGGGTACGACCGATCGCATGAGTACGCCCGTGACCTCGACCCACCACCCGTCCTGGCGGCGACGCCGCCTCGACCCGGATCACGCGCTGGGCCTCCGGTTGACCCTGGGCGCGACGGCGGTGTTCCTGGTGCTGGTGCCGTTCACGCTGCTCGCGCTGCTGGTGCTGGGGGCCTGGGCACCGCTGCATCGGCTGGACATGGGGGTCACCCACGCGCTGCACGGTCACGCGCTCGACCACCCGGCGTGGGTTGCGCTGATGCGGGTCTGGACCAACGTCTTCTCGCCGATGCCGCTGCGGGCGGTCATCCTGCTCGTGGTGATCTGGCTGCTGCGCCGGGGCGCCCGCCGGCTGGCCCTCTGGGTGGCCACGACCATGGCGGCGGGTGGGTTGTCCGGTCCGCTGCTCAAGCTGCTCGTCGGCCGGGACCGACCGGAGCTGCTCGACCCGGTGGCCCGGGCCGCCGGCTTCTCGTTCCCCTCCGGGCATGCCCTGAACGCCACCCTGGCCGCGGGGGTGCTGCTGCTGGTGTTCCTGCCGTACGCCGGGCGCGGGGTGTGGCGGGTCGCGCTCTGGGTCGCCGCGCTGCTGGTCGCCGTGGTGACCGGACTGAGCCGGGTGGCGCTCGGCGTGCATTTCACCAGCGATGTGTTCGGTGGCTGGCTGCTCGGTGTGGCGGTGGTCGCGGCGACCACGGCTGCGTTCACCAGTTGGCGGGCGCACACCGGCCTCCGGCCGGTGAGCCCGGTCCGCGACGGTGTCGCGCCCGAGGTGGAGCGGCATCCGGACGCGGCCTGAGGCGTGACGACGGCGCCGACGGGGTACTGGCCGGCGCATGTCAGACACCCTGGTCCAGATCCTCCGGCGGGTGCTGCTGCCGGTGTCCCTCCTCCTCGGCGTGATGGTGCTGCTCGGGGTGCTGGTCACCCGGGTGCTCACCCGGACGTGGCCGTTCACCGTGGAGGACGCGGTGAACAGGGAGCTCGCGGCCGACCGCACCAGCGGGTGGAACGACGTCTCGTTGGTCTTCAGCACACTGGCCAGCACCCAGATGATCGTCGTGGTCACCGTGCTGGTGGCGTTGGCGCTACGGCTCTGGCTGAAGCGCTGGCGGGAGCCTCTGTTCCTGTGCGCGGCGGTGACCGCCCAGGCGCTGGTGTTCCTGCTGACCACGATGGCGATCGACCGGCGGCGGCCGGCCGTGGAGCACATGGATGTCTCGCCGCCCACGTCGAGCTTCCCGTCCGGGCACACCTCGGCGGCTGTCGCGCTCTACGTCGGTATCGCCGTGCTGCTGGCGCTGCGGGCGTCCAGCACCGGGGCAAAGGTCGCCTGGTGGACGCTGCTGCTGATGGTGCCGCTCGGCGTGGCGCTGACTCGCATGTACCGGGGGATGCACCACCCGAGCGACGTGGTGGCGTCCTTCATCAACGGTGGCACCTGCGTCGCGGTCATGGCGCGAGCGGTGCTCGACCGAGGTCTGCGGTGGGGACGGACGAAGCTGCCCGCCGTGGACCGACCCGTCGCGACGGCTAGGAGCTGACCGCGCTCAGGTGCACTCGCCGGTGTCGACGCCCCGGTTGCGTTCGGCGCCGGCCAGTGCCACCGGGCGGGCCTCGGCGGCGGTCACCGCGAACCCGGTGTTCGGATCGTCGGCCGCCGCCGCGAAGATGACGCCGAGCACCAGACCGTTGGCGGAGACCAGCGGGCCGCCGGAGTTGCCGCTGCGGACCAGCGCCCGGATCGTGTAGATCTCCCGCGTGACGTCGCCGGAGGAGTAGATGTCCGGTCCGGTGATCCGGTCGACGTCGCGGAGACGCGCCGACTGCGCGTTGTACGGTCCGTCCAGCGGGAAGCCGAGCACGATGGCGTCGGAGCCGCTGCCCGCGTTGCCGGCCGCGAACCGCAGCGACGGCCCGGGCAGCCCGGGGACGAGCAGCACGGCCAGGTCCCGGTTCGGGTCGTAGACCACCACCTCGCCGTCGTACCGCTTTCCGTCCAGCTCCACCGACACCGAGCGGGTACCGGCCACCACGTGCGCGTTGGTCATCACCCGGTCGTCGGCGTAGACGAAGCCGGACCCCTCGATCCGACGCGAGCAGCTGGGCGCGGAGCCGAGCACCTTGACCACCGACCGCTTGCCGTTGACGACCACCTGAGAGCCGGCCAGCGCCGGATCGGGCGGGTCGACCTGCCGGGCCCGGGTCGGTGCGAGGTTCCCGAAGACGTCCGGGAAACCGTTGGTGTTGACGGTGTCCTCCAGCGCGGTGGAGAGCTGGTGGGCCTGCTCCGGCAGGACCCGGTTCACCACCGTGATCAGCGCGCTGTTGCGTACCGAGGCGGCGATCCAGGGCACCGAGGACGAGCCGAGCGGCACGGCGACCAGCCAGGCGAGCAGGAGCACCGCGAACAGCGAGACGAACGCCCCGCCGACGTCGTCGACCCGCTTGCCCACGTCACTGGTGATCGTCTTGCGCAGGTGCGAGCCGAGCCAGCCAGCCAACGCCTGACCGACCACGGCCAGCCCGAAGATCGCCACCAGTGAGATCAGCACCCGCGCGCCGGCGTCCGCGAACTGCCGGGCGAACAGCGGCCCGAGCTGGAGGCCCAGCAGCAGACCCAGGAAGAAGCCCGAGAGCGACAGGATTCCGATGACGAAGCCCTGGCGGTATCCGCTGATCGCGAACACGAGCATGAGCAGCAGCAGGACGAGATCCACGACGGACACGGGTCAAGCGTACGGGCAGCGCGCCCCCGAGATGACCATCGCTTGCGGAAGGTGACCGGGCGGTCAGCGCAGGGCGGTCTCGTCGGCCTCGTCGGTGCCGGCCGAGGGCGCCGGGGCGGACCCGGTCGGCGGCAGCTCGACCACCCGGCTGCGCGACCACGGGCGGGCCCAGCCGCCCATCTCGAGCAGGGTGGCCAACACCCCCGCCGTGAAGCCCCAGACCAGCATGCCGCGCGCCGAGAACGCCGGCCCGATCCAGCCACTGGGATGGCGGACCCGCAGCCGGTTGGCCGGGTCGACCAGCTCGCTGACCGGCAGCCGGGCCACGTGCGCCACCTCGGCGGGCTCCCTGGGATGCACCGGGTGCGGATCGTGCCACCAGGCCAGCACCGGCGTGACCACGAAGTCGCTGACCGGGATCCAGAGCTTCGGCAGCTCGGCCAGCACCGTCACGCTGGCCGGGTCGAGGTCGACCTCCTCGTTCGCCTCGCGCAGCGCGGTCGCCCGGGCGTCGGCGTCCTCCGGGTCGGCCGCGCCGCCCGGAAAGGCGGGCTGGCCGGCGTGGTTGCGCAGGGTCGCGGCCCGTTGCAGGACGAGCACGTCGGGGCCGGCGCCGGGCTGCTCGCCGAGCAGCACCAGCACGGCGCTCTCCCGGCCACCCTCGGCCGGGGTGGTGAGCCGGGTGAAGTCCTCGGCGCGGGCCGTGCCCAGCCGCGTCAGCAACGGCTCGATCCAGTCGGGTGGGCGGCGGGTCATACCGGCACCCCCAGACCGAGGTGTACGCGGACCAGCTCGGCGAGCCGGGCATCGTCCAGCGCACCGGTGGCGTCGACGTGCCGGACCCGACCCTGCGCGTCGACGAAGATGGTCATCGGGATGGCGTTGCGCTTGAGCTCCCGTTGCAGCGCCTCACCCTGGTCCACCAGGACCGGGAACCGGACCCCGAAGTCCTCGCCGATGGACTGGGCGCCGCCGCGGCTGTCCCGGCTGTTCACACCGACGACCTGGAGTCGACCGGCCGCCCGCTCACTGAGCCGCTGGAAGGCGGGCAGCTCCTTGCGGCACGGCGGGCACCAGGATGCCCAAACGTTGATCACCGCCGGCCCGGCCACGCTCCGCAGCGCGATCGGTGCACCGCCGGTGAAGCAGGCCAGGGTCAGGTCGGGCAGCGCCGCGCCGCCCGTGGCGGGTGGGGCGGCAACCGGGCTGGCCGTGGGGGCCGTGCCCAGCGCGGCGCAGTCCTGGAACGGCGAGGGGCGCTCGGCGGCGGTCGGACGAGGTGCGGAGCCGTCACTCGCGCTGCCGGAGCCGGTGCACCCGGCGACGGTCAGCAACAGGGGCAGGACCAGCAGGGCGAGGCGGCGGTTCACGGGACCTCCGCGGCGACCGCCTGGGCGGGCACCAGCGCCGGGTCGACCCCGGCGGCCACCGCGAGGTCGCGCGCCCGGGGGCCCTTGAGCAGCTTCACGGCGACGGTCGGGTCGGTCGGGCCGGTGCCGTACGAGGGGCAGAGCCTGGCCAGCGTGCACGCGCCGCAGGCGGGCTTACGGGCATGGCAGACCCGGCGCCCGTGGAAGATGATCCGGTGCGACAGCATGGTCCAGTCGCGCTTGGGGTACAGCGCGCCGATCGCGTGCTCGATCTTGACCGGGTCGGTCTCGGTCGTGAGCTGCCACCGGTGGACCAGCCGTTGGAAGTGCGTGTCGACGGTGATGCCGGGGACGTCGAAGGCGTTGCCGAGGATGACGTTGGCGGTCTTGCGGCCGATCCCGGGCAACGTCACCAGGTCGACGAGGCGGCCGGGGACCTGGCCGTCGTACCGGTCGAGGAGTGCCTGCCCCAGCTTGAGCAACGAGTCGGTCTTGTTGCGGAAGAAGCCGGTGGGCCGGATCAGCTCCTCCATCTCGCCCCTGTCCGCGCTCGCGTAGGCGGCGGCGGTCGGGTAGCGGGCGAAGAGCTTCGGGGTGACCTCGTTGACCTTCTTGTCGGTGCACTGCGCGGAGAGGATGGTGGCGACGGCCAGCTCCAGCGGAGAGCCATGATCCAGCTCACAGTGCGCGTCGGGGTGTGTCTCGGCGAGCACCCGATCGATCTTGCGGGCACGGCGTTTGCGCCCGAGGTCGGTCTCGCTGGCACCGGGAGGGCTACTGGTCACGACGGTCAGCCTACGTCGCGCCCCGGACGTTCCTTCCCGGGTCAGCCGCCGGCCGGCGGGGAGATCTTGCCCTGCCCGTCGAACCGGGCGCCGCCCTTGGGAAAGTCGCTGCGGGTCAGGTCGCCGATCAGGCCCAGGCCCCGGTCGTTCGCGTCCAGGGTCGGCTTGCCAGCGTCGTTCATGTAGGTCGAGGTGAACGAGCCGCCGGCCCAGGTGCCGTCGGGCTGGAGCGACACCTTCAGCACCCCACCCCAGCCGAGTCGGCCGTCGTTCTGCAGGGAGTTGCCACCGCCTGCGAAGTTGCCCAGGCTGTACGCGATCAGCCGGCCCTTGTAGAACTCCATGCCGCGCAGCACGTGCGGCCCGTGCCCGACGATCAGGTCGGCCCCCGCGTCGATCATGGCGTGCGAGAACTTGATCGGATCGCCCCGGTTCTCACCGAGGAAGATCTCCGTGCCCGGCTTGACCCGGGTCTGGGTGACACCCTCGCCGCCCATGTGCACCTGCACCACGACCAGGTCGGCCATCGTGGCCGCCTTGGCGACCACGGTCTTCGCCTTGGCGATGTCGACCAGACTGTTGGACCAGACGTACGACGAGAACCCGGCGATCGCGACCTTGACGCCCTTGATCTCGACCACGGTGATCTCGTCCGGGGCACCGGTGTGCTCCAGGTCGTACTTCTCCAGCGCCTTCTGGGTGTTCGCGTAGCCCTTCGGCCCGTAGTCGTAGCCGTGGTTGTTGGCCTGGTTGAGCACGTCGAAGCCGGCGTCGCGCAGGTGTGCGGCGTACTCCGGTGGCGCCCGGAACTGGTAGCAGCGGGTGGAGTTGGCCCCGCACTTGCCGGTGCCGGTGTCCACCGTCAACGGCTCTTCCAGGTTGCCCATCACCAGGTCGGCCTTGAGCGCCGGGATGACCGAGTTGAAGAAGCCCTTGCCACCTGCGGGGGGCAGCCGGCTCGGGGCGTTGGCCATGATGATGTCGCCGGTGGCCGAGAGCGAGATGGCGCCACCCGAGCCGGGGGCCGAGGGACTGCCGCTGGCCTTCGGCCCGGCCGTGGCCGCGGGCGCGCCGGTGCCACCGCCGCCCGCGCCGGGCCGCCAGAGCGGGTCGCTCCCGGACTGGCCACAGGCGGCGAGGAGCAGGACGGCCAGCAGCGCGCCGACACCGAGAGCGGCGCGGCGGGGCGGGCGGGGCGCGGAGGGGACGGGAGCGTGCATCGTTCGCGACCTTACCGGGCCCAAAACGCGCCGACGAGGGCCGATCGGTCCGATGTTCAGCTGGTCACCTGGTCCGACCAGGGCACGACCGGCCGATCGCCGCCGGCGAGCACCGCCGCGTGCACCGCCCGGGCCAGCGGAGCGCCCCAGGTGGAGCGCGGTCCGCCGTACGCGGCCTCCGACCCGTCCACCGGGCAGAGGACGGTGACCGCGTCGGTCGGGGTGCCGGTGGCTGCCAACCCCAGCTCCATGATCGCCTGGGTCTTCGCCTCGGTCGCGGTGGCCACCGCGTTGACCAGCGCCGCGTCGGCGAGCCGGGCGGGGACGTACACCACGATGTTGACCGTGCCGACCGGCTGGGCGAGCACGGCCGGGGCCGGGGCGGCGGCCGGCACCGGTGTGCCGAGCCCGACGGTCGCCCAAGCTCGCACGCCGGTGTCGGTCCGGGCGACGACCTCGGCCACGTCGACGCCGGTCAGCAGGCCCACGCCGGGCCCGTCGAGGGCCAGGTCGGCGGCGAGCGCAGCCAGGTGCGCCGCCGGGTCGTCCCGGTCGTACGACATCGACACGGTTGCGTTCAGCACCCAGCGCCGGACCCCGATGCCACCACCGAGCGGACCGCTGCTGATCGCTCGTAGCGGCCCTTCGGAACGCCAGACGAGCAGCGGGGCGGCCCGCCCATACTCGGCGCGGCTGGTCAGGGTCGGCTCGCTCAGCACGTCGGGCAGGTTACGCCCACGGATCAAGATTCCAGGGGCGACCTCTGATTCATGCTCATGTGCGCCTAGACTTGGCGACGCGCGAGGGGATCAGCGGACGGCGGCCCCGGCCGACGGACGGCACGCGCAACCGGAGGTGCGCGATGGACGAGGTACTGGCCCGCAGCGGGATCTTCCAGGGTGTCGACCCGGAAGCTGCCGAGGCGCTCGCCAAGGAGATGGAGACGATCGAGGTCCGCAAGGGCGAGATCGTCTTCAATGAAGGCGAGCCCGGCGACAGTCTCTATATCCTGCTGTCCGGAAAGATCAAGGTTGGTCGCCGCGCAGCGGACGGCCGGCAGAACCTGATCGCGGTGATGGGCCCATCGGACATGGTCGGTGAGCTGTCGCTCTTCGACCCGGGTCCGCGTACGGCAACCGCCACCGCGGTGACCGACACGCGACTGGTGCGACTGCGCAAGCAGGCGCTCCGGCCCTGGCTGAACAACCGCCCGGAGATCGCCGAGCAGCTCCTCCGGGTGCTCGCCCGGCGGCTGCGCCGGACCAACGACTCGCTCGCCGACCTGATCTTCACGGACGTGCCGGGTCGGGTCGCCAAGAATCTGCTCCAGATGGCCGGTCGTTTCGGCACCCGCGATGGCGGCGTGCTGCGGGTGACCCATGACCTCACCCAGGAGGAGATCGCCCAGCTCGTCGGCGCCTCCCGCGAGACGGTCAACAAGGCGCTGGCCGACTTCGCCTCGCGGGGCTGGCTGCGGCTGGACGGCAAGAGCATCATCATCCTCGACCCGGAGCGCCTGGCCCGCCGCGCGCGGGTCTGACCACCGCTGTCGTAGCCTCCCGGCCCGGATCGCTGTTGGCGGTCCGGGCCGGTGCTGTTTCCAGCGGCGCTGGCGTCTGCCCGGCGCAGAATTTCTGGACTCGGCGCAGCGCCCGCCGTCATGGTGAGACCATGCCGAACCGAGTTGCCGTGCTCTCCGACATCCACGGGGTCCTGCCCGCGCTGGAGGCCGTGCTGGCCGAGCCGGACGTCGCCGCCGCCGACCTGATCATGCTGACCGGCGACATCGCGGCCGGCCCGCAGCCGGTCGAGGTGCTGGACGTGCTCGCCGGCCTGGGTGACCGGGTCTGCTGGGTCGGTGGCAACGCGGATCGCGAGTTGGTCGAGGCCCGCAGCGGCCGCCCCGCGTCGATCGAGGTGTCGAACTGGGCCGCCGGGCAGCTCCGCGATGACCACCTCGCCCGGCTGGCCGCACTGCCGCCGACGGTGACCCTGGAGATCGACGGCCTCGGCCCGACGCTGTTCTGCCACGCCACCCCCCGCGACGACGAGGAGGTCGTGCTCGTCGACTCCCGGATGGAGCGCTGGGCCGAGGTCTTCGCCGGCCTCCCGGCCGAGATCGGGACCGTGGTCTGCGGACACACCCACATGCCGTTCGCCCGGCTGGTCGACCGCCGCCTGGTGGTGAACCCCGGCAGCATCGGCATGCCGTACGGGGGCGCGGGCGCATGGTGGGCACTGCTCGGGCCCGGCGTGCAGCTGCGCCGGACGCACTTCGACGTGGACGCGGCCTGCGCCCGGGTGGCAGCCGAGTCCACCTACCCCGACGCCGCGGCCTGGGCCGACGAGTACGTGCGCTCCCAGTACAGCGACGCCGAGGCGCTCGCCGTCTTCGCCCCCCGCGACGGCCGCTGACTCGGGGACGTCGCCCTCGCCGCCCGTCGCGACGCGCGAGAAAAAAAAGTCAGGCTTGACTGTTTGTTTCGTAGACCGCAGGCTGTCCCCGTGTCCGCCGCATCGACCCGCGTCCCTCAACAGGAGCGCAGCCGTGCCACCCAGGCCCGGCTGCTGGAGGCGACCGTCGACTGTCTGGTCGAGCACGGCTGGTCCGGCACCACCACGACCGTCGTCGCGGCCCGGGCCGGCGTCTCGCGCGGCGCTCAACTGCACCACTACCCCACCAAGGCCGCGCTGGTGACGGCCGCCGTGGCCCACCTGGCCGAGCGCCGGGCCGGCGAGTTACGTACGGAGGCCGAGGCGCTGCCGGCCGGCCCGCAACGGCTGGACCGGGTGGTCGACCTGCTGGGTGCGGCCTTCACCGGGCCGCTCTTCGTCGCCGCACTCGAGCTCTGGGTCGCCGCCCGCACCGACCGGGAGCTACGGGACGCGTTGGTGCCGCTGGAGGCGACCGTCGGCCGGGAGATGCACCGGCTCACCGTCGCCCTGCTCGGTGTCGACGAGCGCCGCCCCGGCGTCCGCGAAGCGGTGCAGGCCACCCTCGACCTGCTCCGGGGCCTCGGGGTGGCCAACCTGCTCAGCGACGACTCAGCCCGCCGTACCGCACTGCTCGCCACCTGGAAACGCCAGCTCGCCACCCTCCTCACGCCCTGACCGGAGGCACCATGGTCGACCTCAAGGACCTGCTCGCGGATCTGGCCGACGAGTCCGCGCAGCTGGACGCCCTGGTGAGCCCCCTGCCGCCGACGGAGTGGGCGCGCGCGACCCCTGCCCCGGGCTGGAGCATCGCGCACCAGATCGCGCACCTCGCCTGGACCGACCACGTGGCGCTGCTGGCCGCGACCGATTCCGAGGCGTTCTTCGCGACGGTGACCGCCGCGCCGGACGTGACCCGACTGGTCGACGTCGGCGCGGACCAGTTCCTTGCTCCGCCGCCCGAGCTGCTCGCCCGCTGGAGAGCCGGCCGGGCAGGGCTCGTCGACGCACTGGCCACCGTGCCGGCAGGTGAGAAGCTGCCCTGGTACGGCACGCAGATGTCGACCACCTCGATGGCGACCGCTCGGATCATGGAGACCTGGGCGCACGGCGAGGACGTGGCCGACACGCTCGGCGTCACCCGGCCGGCCACCGACCGGCTCCGGCACATCGCGCACCTCGGTTTCCGTACTCTCGGGCACGGCTTCGCCGCCCACGGCCGTGCGGTGCCGGCGGCGCCGGTGCGGGTCGAGCTGGCCGGGCCCGCCGGCGACACCTGGGCCTGGGGCCCGGCCGACGCCGCGAACCGGCTCACCGGCCCGGCCCGGGACTTCTGCCTGCTGGTCACCCAGCGTCGGCACCGGGCCGACCTGTCCCTCGTGCCGACCGGGCCGGTCGCCGACGAGTGGCTCGACGTGGCGCAGGCGTTCGCCGGCCCGCCGGGCATCGGCCGCGGGCCGGTCGGCGAGGACGGGGCGGGGGCATGATCCGGATCGGTAACGCCTCCGGCTTCTACGGCGACCGGTTCAGCGCCTGGCGGGAGATGCTCGACGGCGGCGAGCTGGACGTGCTGACCGGCGACTACCTGGCCGAGCTGACCATGTTGATCCTCGGCCGGGACCGGCTGCGTGACCCCGACCTCGGCTACGCGAAGACCTTCCTGCGCCAGTTGGAGACCTGCCTCGGCACGGCCCTCGACCGGGGGGTCCGGATCGTGACCAACGCCGGCGGTCTGAATCCGGCCGGCCTGGCCGCCGCCATCGACCGGCTCGCCGGCCGGCTGGGCGTCCCCGCCCGGGTCGGGTACGTCGAGGGCGACGCGCTCCAGCGGCCCGACGCACTGACCGCGAACGCCTACCTTGGCGCCTTCGGGATCGCCGCCTGCCTCGACGGCGGGGCCGACGTGGTGGTCACCGGGCGGGTCACCGACGCCTCGCTGGTGGTCGGCCCGGCCATCGCCCGTTACGGATGGGGCCGCGACGACCTGGACGCGCTGGCCGGGGCGACGGTCGCCGGACACCTGATCGAGTGCGGTGCGCAGGTCACCGGCGGCAACTTCAGCTTCTTCACCGAGCTTCCCGACGGCGGGCACCGGCCCGGCTTCCCGATCGCCGAGGTGCATCCCGACGGCTCGACGGTGCTTACCAAGCACCCCGGCACCGGCGGCGCGGTCACCGTCGAGACGGTCACCGCTCAGCTGCTCTACGAGGTCGGCGGGCCCGCGTACCTGGGGCCGGACGTGGTGACCCGGCTGGACACCGTGACGCTGCGTCCCGACGGACCGGACCGGGTCCGGGTCTCCGGCGTCCGGGGCACCCCGCCCCCGTCGACGCTCAAGGTGGGCGTCAACAACCTCGGGGGCTTCCGCAACTCGATGACCTTCGTCCTCTGTGGCCTGGACATCGAGGCGAAGGCTGCCCTGGTCCGTGGGCAGATCGAGGAGGCGGTGGGCAAGGACGGGCTGGAGTTCGTCCTGGCCCGCACCGATCACCGGGACGCCGTCGACACCGAGGCGGCCAGCGCCCTGCTGCACGTACACCTGCGCGACAGCGACAAGACGCGGGCCGGGCGGGCCTTCTCGGCCGCCGCCGTGGAGCTGGCGTTGGCCTCGTACCCGGGCTGCACGCTCACCACCCTGCCGGGCGACGCCACACCGTACGGCGTCTTCACCGCCGACGCGGTGCCGCAGGACGAGGTGGCGCACGTCGCGGTGCTGCCCTCTGGCGAGCGGGTGCCGATCGCCGCACCGGACTGCGCCGTTTCGACGGCTGAGGCCGAGCCGCTGCCTGCGGCCGCCGCGCCGGCAGTCAGCGAGCAGACCCGGCGCGGGGCGCTCGGTGAGCTGGTCGGCGCGCGCTCCGGGGACAAGGGCGGCGACGCCAACCTCGGCGTCTGGGCACGCTCCGATGTCGGGTACGCCTGGCTGCGCGACTGGTTGACCGTCGGGCGGCTCGCCGAGCTGCTGCCGGAGACCACTCCGCTGTCCGTGCAACGGCACGAGCTGCCGAACCTGCGCGCGGTCAACTTCGTGATCGAGGGGCTGCTCGGGGCGGGGGTGGCCGCCTCCACCCGGTTCGACCCGCAGGCCAAGGCGCTCGGTGAGCTGCTGCGCTCCCGGATCGTCGACCTACCGGTCGACGTGCCGACCGGGCCAGCCGGGGACGCGGCATGAGCATCGTGGACACCCCCGAACGGCGGCAGCTCCGCGAACTGATCCGGGCCTTCGCGACCCGCGAGGTGTTGCCGCACCTGGACGACTGGGAACGGGCCGGTGAGGTGCCCCGGGCACTGCACGCCACCGCGGCGAAGCTCGGCCTCCTCGGCATCGGCTTCCCCGAGTCGGTCGGGGGCAGCGGCGGTGACCTGCTCGACTCGATCATCGTGACCGAGGAGCTGATCCGGTCCGGTGGCTCGTCCGGCTTGGTCGCGGCGCTGTTCACACACGGCATCGCGTTGCCGCACATGGTGGCCGCGGCCGGTGCCCGTACCGGAGGCTCGCTGGGCGGCCGGCTCGGTGGCGGGCCGACGGCCGCGAGTGACCTGGTCGAACGGTACGTCCGGCCCACCCTGGCCGGCACGATGATCGGCGCGCTGGCGATCACCGAGCCGGACGGCGGCTCGGACGTCGCCGGCATCCGCACCTCCGCCCGCCGCGACGGCGACCACTACGTGGTGAACGGGTCGAAGACCTACATCACCAGCGGGCACCGAGCGGATTTCGTCACCACGGCGGTCTGCACCGACTTCCCGGGCAGTGGCGCGCTCACCCTGCTGGTCATCGACAAGGGGCTCCCCGGGTTCACCGTCGGACGCCGGCTGGAGAAGCTCGGCTGGCACTGCTCGGACACCGCCGAGCTCTCCTTCGCGGACGTACGGGTGCCGGTGTCGAACCGGATCGGCGCGGAGGACACCGGCTTCCTGGCGATCATGGAGCATTTCGCGGCTGAGCGGCTCTCGCTGGCCACCCAGGCGTACGCCACCGCGCAACGCTGCGTCGAGCTGGCCGTGCGCTGGTGCCGGGACCGGGAGACCTTCGGCCGTCCGCTGGCCAGCCGGCAGCTGATCCGGCACCGGCTGGCCGAGATGCACACCAGGGCCGAGGCGGCCCGGGCGTACGTGCACGAGGTGGCCGGCCGGGTGGTGGCCGGGGAGCCGGTGGTGACCGAGGTGGCGATGGCCAAGAACGTCGCGGTGGCCGCCTGCGACCACGTCGTGGACCAGGCGTTGCAGCTGCACGGCGGTTTCGGCTATCTGCGCGACGCCGAGGTGGAACGGCACTACCGCGATGCCCGCATCCTCGGCATCGGCGGCGGCACCACCGAGATCATGAACGAGATCATCGCGAAGGGCATGGGCCTGTGAGTACGTTGAGCAGCGCGGTCGACCCGTCCGCACCCGCCTACGCGGCCAACCGCGCGGCGCTGCTGGACCGGCTCGCCGAGTTGGACGCCGCGTTGGGTCAGGCCCGCGCGGGCGGCGGCGAGAAGTACGTGAGCCGGCACCACGCGCGCGGCAAACTGCTCCCCCGGGAGCGGATCGAGCTGCTGTTGGACGCGGACAGCCCGTTCCTGGAGCTCTCGTCGGTGGCCGCGTTCGGCACGGACTTCCCGGTGGGGGCCAGCGTGGTCACCGGCATCGGGGTCGTCGAGGGCGTGGAGTGCCTGATCATCGCGAACGACCCGACGGTACGCGGCGGCGCCGTCAACCCGTGGTCGCTCGCGAAGACCCGGCGGGCCGGTGAGATCGCCCTGGCCAACCGACTGCCGATGGTCAACCTGGTCGAGTCGGCGGGGGCGGACCTGCCCACCCAGGCGGAGATCTTCATCCCGGGCGGTCGGGTGTTCCGCGACCTCACCCGGCTCTCGGCGGCGGGCATCCCGACGGTCAGCGTGGTCTTCGGTAATGCCACGGCCGGTGGCGCGTACGTGCCCGGCATGTCCGACCACGTGATCATGATCAGGGACCGGTCACAGGTCTACCTGGCCGGGCCGCCGCTGGTGAAGATGGCCACCGGCGAGGTCACCGACGACGAGTCGCTGGGCGGCGCGGCGATGCACGCGAGCACTTCCGGGCTCGCCGACCACCTGGCCGAGGACGAGCGCGACGGCATCCGGCTGGCCCGGCAGTGCGTCCGCCGGCTGAACTGGCGCAAGCAGGGCCCGGCGGCGCGGACGCCCGTCCCGCAGCCGCCGAAGCACGACCCGGAGGAGCTGCTCGGCATCGCCAGCGCGGACCTCAAGGTGCCGTTCGACCCGCGTGAGGTGCTGGCCCGCATCCTGGACGGCAGCGACTTCGACGAGTTCAAGCCGGCGTACGGCGGCGCGCTGGTCACCGGCTGGGGCGAGCTGCACGGCTACCCGGTGGGCGTACTGGCCAACGCCCGGGGGGTGCTGTTCAGCGAGGAGGCGCAGAAGGCGGCCCAGTTCATCCAGCTCGCGAACGCCGCCGACACACCACTGATCTTCCTGCAGAACACGACCGGTTACATGGTCGGCACGGAGTACGAGCAGCGCGGCATCATCAAGCACGGCGCACTGATGATCAACGCGGTGTCCAACTCGAGGGTGCCGCACCTGACGGTGAACCTGGGCGCCTCCTACGGGGCCGGCAACTACGGCATGTGCGGCCGCGCGTACGAGCCGAGGTTCCTGTTCACCTGGCCGAACGCCAAGTCGGCGGTGATGGGTCCGGCGCAGCTCGCCGGGGTGCTCTCCATCGTGGCCCGACAGGCCGCCGCCGCCCGGGGTCGCGACTACGACGAAGAGTCCGACGCGGCGATGCGGATGATGGTCGAGCAGCAGATCGAGTCGCAGTCCGGCGCGCTCTTCCTCTCCGGCCGGCTCTACGACGACGGGGTGATCGACCCCCGGGACACCCGAACCGTCCTCGGGCTCTGCCTGTCGGCGATCCACAACGGACCGGTGAAGGGCGCCGACGGGTTCGGCGTCTTCCGGATGTAGGGGGTTGAAACCTGTGATCACCCGACTGCTGGTTGCCAACCGGGGGGAGATCGCCCGCCGGATCTTCGCGACCTGCCGGGCGCTGGGCGTGGAGACGGTCGCCGTGCACTCGGACGCGGACGCCGACGCGCCGTTCGTCGGCGAGGCCGACCAGGCGGTCCGGCTGCCCGGGGACACGCCGGCCGAGACGTACCTGCGGGTCGATCTGATCCTGGATGCGGCCCGCCGCAGCGGCGCGGACGCCGTCCACCCGGGCTACGGCTTCCTCGCCGAGAACGCCGAGTTTGCGGCGGCGGTGACCGACGCGGGCCTGACCTGGGTCGGGCCGCCGGCCAAGGTGATCGCCGCGATGGGCGACAAGCTGGCGGCGAAGGCGCTGCTCGTCGAGGCGGGCGTGCCGATGCTGCCCAGTTGGACCGACACCGAGGGCATCACCGACTTCCCGGTGCTGGTCAAGGCGTCGGCCGGCGGCGGTGGCCGGGGGATGCGGATCGTCCAAGACGCCGCCGAACTGACCGAGGCCGTCGCCTCGGCGCGCCGCGAGGCGGCCGCCGCGTTCGGCGACGGCACGGTCTTCATCGAGCGGTACGTCGAGCGCGGCCGACACGTCGAGGTGCAGATCTTCGGCGACACCCACGGCACGGTGGCCGCTCTCGGTGTGCGGGAGTGCTCGATTCAGCGCCGACACCAGAAGATCGTCGAAGAGGCGCCGGGGGACCTTCCGCCGGGGCTGCGGGAGCGGCTGCACGAGGCGGCGGTGGCGGCCGGCCGGGCGGTCGACTACGTGGGCGCGGGGACGGTCGAGTTTCTGCTGGCGCCCGACGGGGCGATCTACTTCCTGGAGATGAACACCCGGCTCCAGGTCGAGCACCCGGTCACCGAACTGACCACCATCGGCCTGGACCTGGTGCGGCTGCAGCTGCTCGTCGCCGAGGGCGAGGCGCTGCCGGAGCAAGCGCTGTATCCGACGACCCGCGGCTACGCGATCGAGGTGCGGATCTGCGCCGAGGAGCCGGCCCACGGCTTCCGTCCGGCGACCGGCGTCCTGCACCGGTTCGCCGTCCCCGGGGTCGACCGCGAGTTCGGCAACCTCCAGCGGGTCGGCCTGCGGCTGGACTCCGGTGTCGTGGACGGATCAGTGGTCGGCGTCCACTACGACTCCATGCTGGCCAAACTGATCGCCGTGGCACCCACCCGCGGCGAGGCGGCCCGCGCCCTCGCTGGTGCGCTGGCCCGGGCCGAGTTGCACGGGGTGGCGACCAACCGCGATCTGCTGGTCCGGGTGCTGCGCAGCCCCGCGTTCGCCGCCGTGGAGATCGACACCGGGTTCCTGGACCGGCACGAGGAGGTCTTCGCCCCGCTACTCCCCGCCGACCAGCTTCCGCTGGTCGGGCTCGCGGCGGCGCTCGCCTCGGCCGCCGCACGCCGCGCCGAATCCCGAGTGCTCGCCGGCCTACCGTCGGGCTGGCGCAACGTGCCCGCCTTTCCGCAGGTCACCCGCTTCACCGGGCCGGACGGCGAGGTCGAGGTCCGCTACCGACTGGACCGCACGGGCGGGCTCGCCGAGTGGTCGGTGTCGACGCCCGAGAACGCGGTGGCATCAGCGGCCGGCGGCGCCACCGCGCCGGAAGCCGAGCCGCCGGCCGTGGCGCTGGTCGAGGCGACCCCGGACCGGGTGGTGCTCGACGTCGACGGCGTGCGGCGCGCGTACCGCGTACACCGGGTGGGGTCGGCGGTCTTCGTGGACGGCCCGGACGGGGCCGCGAGCCTGGCCGAGTTGCCCCGTTTCCCGTTGCCCACGGCGGAGCTGGCCGCCGGGTCGCTGCTCGCGCCGCTGCCCGGCGCGGTGACCCGGGTGCACGTGCAGGTCGGTCAGCGGGTCGCGGCCGGCGACCCGCTGCTCACCCTGGAAGCGATGAAGCTGGAACATCCCGTGCTCGCCCCGACCGACGGCGTCGTCGCGGAACTGCCGGTGCCGGCCGGTGGTCAGGTGCGCACCGGTGCCGTGCTGGCCGTGGTCACATCCGAGGAGGACCCCCGATGACCTTCGACCTCACCCCCGAGCAGGACCAGCTGCGCGATGCCGTCCGGGCGTTGGGCCGACGGTACGGCCACGGCTACTTCGTCGAGAAGGCGAAGGCCGGCGAACACACCACCGAGCTGTGGGCCGAGGCCGGCCAGCTGGGCTATCTGGGGGTCAACATCCCCACCGAGTACGGGGGCGGGGGCGGCGGTATCACCGACCTGGCCATCGTCTGCGAGGAGTTGGCGGCGGCCGGCTGCCCGCTGCTGCTGCTGGTGGTCTCCCCCGCCATCGTGGCCACCGTGCTGACCCGGCACGGCACCGAGGAGCAGCGCAAGAAGCACCTGCCCGGCCTCGCCGACGGCTCGCAGAAGATCGTTTTTGCGATCACCGAGCCGGAGGCCGGCTCGAACTTCCACCGCCTCGGCACGGTGGCCCGCCGCGACGGTGACGGTTGGCTGCTCTCCGGCCGAAAGTGCTACATCTCCGGGGTCGACGAGGCGGATCACGTGCTGGTGGTGGCCCGCACCGAGGACGCGGCGACCGGCAGGCTCAAGCCCGCGCTGTTCCTCGTGCCGACCGACGCGGCGGGCCTGACCCGGTCCAAGCTGGACATGGAGATCGTCTCCCCGGAGAACCAGTTCCTGCTCTACCTGGACGACGTCCGGCTGCCCGCCGACGCCCTGGTCGGCGAGTCGCTGGACGCCGGGCTGCCGGCGCTCTTCGCGGGGCTCAACCCGGAGCGGATCACGGTCGCCGCGATGGGCGCCGGCACCGGCCGGTACGCCATCGAGCGGGCCAGCGAGTACACCGCCACCCGCAAGGTCTGGGGTGGCCGCACCATCGGCTCACACCAGGGGGTGTCGCATCCCCTGGCACACGCGGCGGTGCAGGTGGAGCTGGCCCGCCTGATGATCCAGAAGGCTGCCACGCTCTACGACGCCGGCCGCGACCTGGAGGCCGGGGTGGCCGGCAACATGGCCAAGTACGCCGCCGGTGAGGCCGCCGCGCTCGCCGTGGACACCGCGGTCCAGGCGCTGGGCGGTGCCGGCATGACCACGGAGTACGGCGTGGCCACCCTGCTCGGCGCCGTCCGGGCCGGCCGGATCGCCCCGGTCAGCCGGGAGATGATCCTCAACTTCGTCGCCCAACACGTCCTGGGCCAGGACAAGTCGTACTAAACCGCTGCTTCGACCCGATTTCCTTGAAGTCGGGGCATCCGGGCCACCACAATGCCCCGTCTTCCAGGAAGTCGCGTCGATCAACCCGCCGGCCCTCGCTCAGCCGACGGCTCGGCAGGCGGCGTCGATCCGGTGTACGGGTCGGACCCGGCGGCCCAACCCCTCCAGCAGCGAGTCCTCGATGTGGAAGTCGTGGATGCGCAGCCGGTGCCGGGGCAGCTCTTCCTCGGTGGGGCAGAGCACCTGGGCGCGCACCAGGTCGACGGGCACGTACCGCACCCCGCCCCGCTCCTGCAGGATCACCATGTTGACGTCGTCGGTGACGACCACGTGCCCCCGTACGTCCTCGGTGGGCCCGTCCTGCACGCCCACGGTGGTGACGGTCAAGGGCAGCACCGGGGTGCTGATCACCGGCAGCGCGGCCCAGACCAACGTGGCCAGCACCGCCACCTCGGTGATCGACGCGAGTGGCCGGATCACCATGCCGGGCAGCGGGCCGGCGATGAAGAGAGCCAACACCGGCGGTACGACGATGAGCGCCAGCACCAGCAGCTCGCCCTGCTCGCCGGCGTCCCGCAGCGTGGGCAGCATCAGCCAGCCGTACCCGGCCAGCAGCGCGACGATCAGCAGCATCCGTGGCACCACCCACTCGTGCAGCCGCTGAGGGCGGAGCTGGAACGCGGCCACGAACGCCGGCAACAGCAGCGGCAGGTAGAGCAGCGGCCAGGTGACCAGGGCGAGCAGGTAGCTGGCCACCACGATCCAGGCCGGGGTGAGGTCGGCCCAGCGGGCGAAGAGCGGTCGGCGGGTGCCGGGCGGCATCCGGTCCACGCTGACGGCCAGCACCGCGCCGAGCGCGAAGACGGCGACCAGGCCGGTGGAGAGCAGCCGCGCCGCGGTGGTCAGGAAGCCGGCGAGCAGGTTGACCGGCCCGACGTTGGCCACCAGCAGCAGCGTGGTCTGCAACTCGCCGCCAGCCTCGACGCCGAGCCGGAGCACGGAGAAGATCGCCGGCACGCCCACCACCGCGGTCCAGAACGACTGACTGGCCCGGGCGCGCCGCTCCGCCGGGTCCCAGCGCACCCGCCCCGGCTCGACGGGGACGACCACCGGCTCGGCAGGTTCCGCCTTCGGCACGCCCGCCGGCCACTCGACGACGACCGGACCGTCGGGCACGGACTTCCGGGGCGGCGGGACCGGGCCGTCGGCGCTCGCGCCGCCGGTGGCCGTCGGCGCCGTGCTCACCGCCGCGGCGCCTTGTCGTCGAAGTCGACCAGATTCGGCACCTCCAGCGGCTGCGGTTGGCGCTTCTCCGCGGGCAGCCACGGTCCCAAGGTCCGGTTGTAGGCGGTCTGCCAGGGACTGGCCTCCCCGTTCCGGCCCTGCAGATAGCTCTTCTCGAGGAAGAAGGCGACAAGGTCGCGCAGCGCGGGATCGCCGATCGGCACGCCGATGCCCAGCAGCTCGCTGGTGCCGAACGGCATGTCCACGATCTCGAACTCCTTGGGGAAGCTGGCCAGGAAGCCAGCGAGGATCGTCTCGTCGGAGCTGACCGCGTCGTAGCGGCCTTTCCGGATGCCGTCGACACAGTCCCCGACGTCCTTCACCACGAACGTCTTGACCTGGTGCTTCTCCAGCTCGGCCTCGGTGGTGGAGCCGCCGCTGGTGCAGACCTTGTAGCTGGGATCGCGCAGGTCCTCGATGGTGCGGATCTTGTCCTTGAGTCGGGTCGGCACCATCACCTCCTGGGTGGTGACGAAGTACGGCCCGGCGAAGCTGACCAGCGCCTTTCGCTCCTCGGTGATCGAGAAGCTGGATACCACCAGGTCGACCACGCCGCCCTGCAGAGCCGGGATGCGGTCCTCGGTGGACACCGAGACGAACTCCAGCCGCTGGCTTCCCTCGTAGCCGAGCGAGGCGGCCACGTACCGGCCGATCTCGACGTCGAAGCCGACGTGTTGGCCGTTGCGCAGCTCGCCCATCAGCGGCTCGTTGGTGGCGACACCGATGCGTAGCTTCGACTGGCCGTAGATGTGCGACTCGCGCATCTTCTCCTGCACGGACGGCAGTTCCGGTTCCTTCCGACTGTCGCAGCCGGCGGCGGCGGCCAGGGTCAGGGTCAGTGCGACCGCGAGCGTCGTTCCGACCGAGCGGAGGCGGGACCGGGTGCGGAGTGTGTTCATGGGCGACCTCGCTGACGGAGCAGCCTGCGGGAAAACCGAGAGTAGCGGCTTCGGTCCACATCGTGTGGACGTGGCCGCCCGGCCCGTCGATCGACGCCGGTCGGCGCGTCGGGCGGCTCTGCGGTTGACAGCGGGCCCGGTCACGACATGCTGGGGGGGTGCGTACATTGTCCAGGCCCGATGCGCGGACGGTAGCGGTCGTCGCGGCGTTGGGAGCCCTTTCGCTGCTGGTCGCGCTGGTCGTCTGGCGTCGTCAGGACATCCTCGGCGTGGCGCTGGCGCTGTGCTGCGTCCTGCTGGCAACGGTCGCCGGGGTCGCCGTGTCCGCCGCCAGGCAGGGCGACGACCCAGAACCGGCGGACCGGCCGGGCTCCGCCGCACCCCCGACGCTGATGCCGTACGGGGTCGACGCGGACACCCTCGACGCCCTGGACAGTCGGGACGCGTTGCGTGCGGTGCGTGACCGAAAGCGCGGGTCGAACGGGTTCAGCGACCGGTGAGGGTGGGCGTGGTGAGCGCGTCCACGCCCTTCCCGGCCAGGCAGCGGTAGGTCCGGTCGACGCTGCCGTCCACCGGCGGCAGCACCTCCAGGTGCCACCCGGTCGACTCGATGATCCCGGTGGTCAATCGGAACGTGGTGGGGCTGCACACCTGTCGCACCGGCACGGCCGCGGCCACGTCCTCGTAACCGGCGCCGACCAGCGGCACCGGCAGGATCCCCTCGGCGTACGTCTCCCAGGTGTGCGGCCCCGCGCAGGGGACCCGGGCGGCCTCGGCGCGGATGCCGCGGATCCGCACCGGGCCGAAGCACTCCAGCTCGGGCAGGCACCGGGCACCCTCGGGCAGGGCGGTCGGCGTGCCGGTGCCGGTCGTGCAGCCGGGCAGCAGCCCGGTGGCCGGCGCGGCGACGTGGGTGGCGGAGGGAGTCGGGCGGGGCGTCGGTGCGCCGTCGGCCATCCAGGCCCCGGCGCTGGCCGAGGCGGCGAGCGCGAGCACCCCGGCGCCACCGAGGAACCAGCGCCGCCGCCAGCGCCGGCCACCGGCGCCGGTCGGGTGAGTGTCCTCCGCTGAGGGACGCGGCACTGGCTGGGTGGCGGCGTACGGGCCGAAGTGGCTCGCGCCGCCGCTGACCGGCGCGCCGCTGACCGGTGCCGACGTCGGGCCGAGCGGCAGGCTGGCGAGCAGATCGTGCAGTTCGACGGCGGAGGGTCGGTCGGCCGGGTCGTTGGCCATGCCGGCGCGCAGCACGTCGATCAGCTCGTCCGGGACGCCGGGCAGGCTGGGAAGCGGCTGGTTGAACATCTCCAGCACGGTGACCAGGCTGGGATTGCGCTCGGACTGCCAACGTGGCGGTCGGCCGTGCATCACCGCATAGAGGGTGGCGCACAGCGCGTACACGTCCACGGCCGGCGACGGCGGGCTGTGACTGAACATCTCCGGCGGCGCGTACGCCGGGGTGAGCACCTCCAGGGTGACCGAGGCGTCCCGGACCTCGGCCAGCACGGCCAGCCCGAAGTCGGCCAGCACCGCAGTGTTGAAGTGTGAGTAGAGGATGTTGGCGGGCTTCACGTCCCGGTGCAGCACCCCGGCCGCGTGCGAGTGGGCCAGCGCGTCGGCGATCTTGACGCCGAGGTCGCGCGCCTCCACCGGGCCCAGCGGCGAGGTACGCATCCGCTCGGCGTACGACCCGTCGCAGAGTTCCATGATCAGGTAGGGGTGCTGGTCGACGGTGACCCCGACGTCGAAGAGATCCACCACATGCGGGTGCGAGGACATCCGGCCGGCCGCTCGGGCCTCGCGGAGGAAGCGGGCCTGATCGCGGTCGCTGTCCAGCGTGCGATTTTCCACCTTGACCGCAACCTCGCGCCCCACCGAGATCTGGGTGGCCTGGTAGACGGTCGCGTAACCACCTCGGGCAAAAACCCGCAAATCGGTCAGACCGGGCACGATCGGCACCGGCAGTCCGCCGGTCGGAGTGTCGGTCACTGCTCGAAACTACCCAACCCGGCCAGTCGCTCAGCGCACCGCGTCCGCCGAAGCGGCACCGTCGGGCGTCGCATCGGTGACAGCGGGCGTCGTGTCGGTGCCGGCCGACGTCGCGTCGGCATCGGCGGCGGAGCCGTCGGGGCCGGCCGGTGCGCTCCTGCGCGCGTCCAGACGGAGACCGACGGCGGTGGCCAACGCGCCCAGGCCCTCCCAGGCGGCCACCCCGAAGAACTGGCCGGGGGCGATGTCAGCCAGCACGGCGATGCTGAAGACGGTGAAGGTCACCAGCCGGAACACCACCGTGAACCGGTAGAACGACCGCCACTCGGTGACCGTGGCGAGCAGGTAGTAGACGCCCATGTTGAACGACGCCATCGAGGAGGCCAGCAGGAATGTGCCGGTGTGGTCACCGGCGGCACGGGTGGCCGGCACCTCCATGCCCAGCATGCGCAGCTGCGCCTCCGGCCAGAGCAGCCCGAGCGCGCCCATCACCAGCGCCAGCACTCCAAAGACCGCGATGGTCCAACCCGCGGCGGAACGCGGCAGCTTCATGACGAGCCTCCCCAGGCACGGCGACGGTCACCACTGCGGACCAACTCGCACGGTGTTGACACGCTAGCCGCTCGCCCCGACCCTCACATCCCCGGAACCGCCAGAAAGCCTTATCCACTTCCGCCGGGACCTCGCTGGGTGACGGCGACCGTCCCTAAGCGACGGCGAGCCGGGCGCGCAGGGCGTCGGCGGCGGCGCGTTCGCTGCGCTGCTCGGTGGCGTACGCCAAGCGGACCGCCTCCTCCGCGCTGGCCAACGCCTCCTCCGGGCGACCGCAGGCGGCCAGCGCCTCAGCCAGCACGCTGGCCGCGATCACCTGGCTGCGCACGTCCTCCGCCGGCGCGGTGACCGCCCGCCGGGCCCAGTCCAGCGCCTGCTCCCGCTGACCGTGCGCGAGCAGCGCCGACGCGTACTGGGCCATCGTCTGACGACGGGAGAAGAGCAACGAGGGCGCGTTCGCGGCGGCGGTGGCCACCGGGGCGAGCAGCCCGACCGCGGTCGCCGGATCACCAGCGGCCAGTCGGGCGGTGGCCAGCAGCACCCGGGGCGCGACCTGGGCCGGAGCCTGCGGGTTGTGCGGCTCGACGGCGGTCAGCACCGCGCGGGCGACCTGCTCGGCGGTGTCACGGTCGCCCAGGTCCAGCGCCACGAAGCCGCGCAGCGTGCCGGCCATCCCGGTGAGCAGCGGGTGCGAGGTCCGCTCGGCGTACCCCAGGGCGTCGGTGAGCAGGTCGGCCGCGTGCTCCGGCTCGCCCAGCCCGCGGGCCACCACGGCCCGGACCACCAGCGCGAACCCGCGCCCCCAGTCGTCGGAGGCGGCGGCGAACTCGCGGTACGCCCGGCGGGCCTCCCGGTCCGCCTCGGCCAGCTCGCCCAACTCGGCGGTGGCGTACGCCGCCACCGCGCGCAGTGTGCCCACCGCCCACGCCTCGCCGACCCGCTCGCCGAAGGGCAGGAAGACCTGCGCCAGCCGACATGCCTCGCCCAGCCGGCCGGCGAGCAGCCGGGCGAACGCGGTCGTGCCGCGCAACCAGGCGCGCCCGTACGGGTCCTTCAGCTCGGCGAAGAGTCGGGCCGCCCGGCCGAGCACCGCGTCGGTGCCGGCGAAGTCGCCCCGGGTGGTGGTCACCCAAGCCAGGTTCTGCAACGACCAGGCCTGCCCGTGTCGATCCTGCGCACCGAGGCTGACCTGGTACGCGGCGGCCAGCCGGCTGCTCGCCTGACTCAGCCGCCCACCAACGAAGTCGGCCATGCCGAGCCGACGCATCGCCGAGGCGCGCTGCGTGGGCAGCCCTCCGGCGGTGGCCACCTGCAACGCCTCCTGCCAGGCAGCCACCGCGCGGCCCTGGTCGCCCAGGGTCTGCTGGGCCTGACCGGCGAGCAGCAGGGCGCTGACCCGGGTGACCTCGTCGCCGGCGTTCGCAGCGATCTTCTCGGCCGAGGCGAGCGCGTCGGCGACCCGGCCGATCTGCAGCAACGCTCGGGCGTGCACCACCCGGTCGGCCGCCGGCACGCCGTCGCGGGCCAGCTCGGCGGCGCGCTCGGCGTACTCCACGGCCAGCGCCGGCTCACCGGCCGACAGCGACCGGCGTGCGGCCCGGCCGAGCGCGGCGATCCCGAGCGGGACCACCGTCCGGGCCGACGCGTCCGGGCGCAGCTTCACCGCGTCGGCGAGCGTGGCGGCCCGCTCGACGTGTGTCGCCACGAAGTCGTCCCGGGCCTCGTCGGTGAACCCGCCGGGCGTGCCGGCCGCGGCCTCGCCCGCCGGCGCTGCCCAACGGGCCAGCGCCGCGTGCCGCTCGGCCAGCTCCGCCTTACTCACCCCGGCGTAGGCGGCCTCCCGCATCAGCGGGGTGGCGAACGCGAAGCCAGTACGGGTGCGGTGCAGCATCCGGCGTTGCAGCAACTCCTCGACGGCCCGGTCGAGCTCGACGGCGATCACCGCCGCGGGCCGGCCATCCCGGCCGGCGCGCTGGTCGCACAACGCCTCCAACGCACCGGTCGGCACCGTGTCACCGACCACCGCGGCGTCGCGCAGCACCGAGCGGGCGTCCGGCGGCAGCGCGTCGATGCGGGCGGCGAGCACGGCGGCGAGGTCCCGGGAGAGCAGCCGGCTGCCCAGCGAGCCGGGCACCAGCCGCCAGCCGGCGGTCGAGCCGATCTCCACTGCGGTGAGAGCGCCGCGCTCGATCAGCAGGGTGACCAGCTCGGCCAGGTAGAACGGGTTGCCCTGGGCGGTGGCGAGCAGCCGGTCGGCGTCGGCCGACGGCAACTTGCCGCCGCCGAGGTAGCTGGTAAGCAGCCGGGCAGCATCGGCACCGCGCAGCGGCGGCAGGGAGTGCACCTCGGCGTCCGCGACCCGGGTCAGCGCGCCAGCGGTACGGACCAGCTCGGGACGGCCGAGCAGCAGCACCAGCACCGGACCGGCGAGCCGGGACAGGGCCAGGCCGAGGGCGCTGATCGTCTCGGCCGTGGCGTCGTGCAGGTCGTCCACCACGATCACCAGCGGCGCCTCCGCGGCGAGCCCGCTGAGCAGGTCGGCGACCGCGTTCGGCACCACGTCGGTATCCGCCGGCGGTGCACCCGCGCCGCCCCACTCGCCGTTGTCGCCGCCACCGTGTGCGGGAAGTTCGGCGTAGCCGAGCAGGGCGAGCAGCTGGTCCGTGGCGATCGGCGGCGCCGCACCGCCGGCCCGGGCGAGCCGCTGGCCGAGCCGGCGCAGCCGTTCCTCGACCGCTGGCCGGGTCAACGCGGTGGCCGCGTCGCTGGGCAGGCCGACCGCGGCACGGACCAGGTCGGCCAGCGGCGCGAGCCGACGCCGCTCGCCGAACGCGGCGCAGCGCACCGAGAGCACCCGGGCGCCGGTGTGCGCGGCGTACCGGCCGGCGCCCACGTCGTACCCGGCGGCGAGGCGTTCCACCTCGGCGGCGAACCGGGACTTGCCGATGCCCGCCTCGGCGGTCATCAGCAGCACCCGCGGGTCACCCTGGTCGATCACCTCGGCGAGGCGGCCGGCGACCCGGCCGATCTCGGTCTCCCGGCCCACGTAGGGCGCCTCGTCGCCGAGGCCCGACCGGGTGCCCGGCGCGTCCAGCAGACCCAGCAGCTCGTACGCCTCGACCGGCTCGCGTTTGCCCTTGAGTCGCAGCGGACGCAGCGCCCGCCAGGAGGCCACGTGCCGGGTGGCGGCGGCGGTGCGCGCGCCGGCGTAGACGGCGCCCACCGCGGCGGCGTCGGAGAACCGCGCGGCGGTGTTGACCGTGTCCCCGATGACCGTGTACTCGATGGCCGCCTGGATGCCCGCGATCACGTCGCCGGTGTTCAGCCCAACTCGTAGCCCGAGCGGCGCGCCGCCGCCCCGCTCGTCGTCGAGCACCCGACGGACGGCCCGCTGCATCGACAGGGCGGCCCGGACGGCGCGCTCGGCGTCGTCCTCGTGTGCCACCGGTGCGCCGAAGACCGCCATGATCCCGTCGCCGGTCAGCTTGTCGACGTGCCCGCCGAAGGTCTTCACCGCGCCGGCGAGGGCGGCGAGCACCCGATCGGTGACGGCACCGACCCGTTCCGGGTCGAGATCCTCAGACCAGGAGGTGAAGTCGGAGAGGTCGCCGAAGAGCACGGTGACCACCCGACGTTCGGCCGCCGGCAACGACGCGGCAGCCGGCAGCGCGGCGCCACAGTTGTGGCAGAACCGCGCGCCGGGAACGGCGACGGTTCCACACACCGGGCAGGTCACATGTGCTCCAACCCACTGACCCCCGGCTCGGATTCCCCGGATCCGACACCCAGGTATTCCAGTTGGGCACGGACCGACCAAACGGCTGCCCACCAGAGCGAACGGTCCACGTCCGCGTAGACCACCGCGACCACGTCGGCGGGGCTGTGGGCACCGGCGGCGACCGCCGCCCGGACCTGGTCGAGCCGGGCCCGGCGGTGGGCGAGATAGAAGTCGGCGGCGGCGGCGCAGTCGGCCAGCGCCGGGCCGTGCCCCGGCAGCGCCGGGATTCCACGGTACGAGGAGAGCAACCCCAGGCTGGTCAGGTAGTCGCCGAGGTGCCCGTCGGGGTGGGCCACGACGGTGGTGCCCCGGCCGAGGATGGTGTCACCGGTGAACACGACCTGGTCGTCGCCGTAGGAGACGTGCAGGCAGATCGAGTCGGCGGTGTGCCCGGGTGTGGGGACCGGTCGCACCACGAGGCCGGGCAGGTCCAGCGGCTCCGGCTGGGCGCCCAGCGGCGCGGCGTTGATGCTGTGGGCCGGGTCGACGGCGCGCACCGGAACCCCGCCGAGCAGCTCGCTCAGTCGGGCGGAGCCCTCGGTGTGGTCGGCGTGGCCGTGCGTGATCAGGATCAGCCCGATCGGGCCGTGCTCGGCTATCCGGTTCAGGTGCCCCTCGTCCGCCGGCCCCGGGTCGATCACGACGGCGTGCTCCGTCCCCGGGGCGCGGAGCACCCAGGTGTTGGTGCCGTCGAGGGTCATCGGACCCGGGTTCGGCGCGCGCAGCAGCGAAACCCAACCCGGCAGCTCGTCGGCAAGCGCAGCCACTGCGCCCGTCACATGCCCGCCCATGGCTGCGATCGTACGACCCCGCTCACCACACCCCGCGATCTTGCAGTTGCCGCCCCTGGTTCGTGCCCGTTCAAGGCTTTCGTCCGGGCCGAAAGTGCAAGATCGCGGGGGTGGAGAGGGTCAGGCGACCTCGACGATCAGCTCGATCTCGACGGGGGCGTCCAGCGGGAGTTCGGCCACGCCCACAGCGCTGCGAGCGTGGCGGCCGGCCTCGCCGAAGACGGTGCCGAAGAGGTCGGAGGCACCGTTGATCACGGCAGGCTGGCCGGTGAAGCCGGGCGCGGACGCCACGAAACCGACCACCTTGACCACCTTGATCACGTTCTCCAGGCCGACCAGCGAGTCGACGGCGGCCAGCGCGTTGAGCGCGCACCGCTCGGCCAGGTCCTTCGCCTGCTCGGCGGAGACGCCAGCCCCGACCTTGCCGGTGGCCAGCAGCTTTCCTGCGGCGATCGGCAGCTGACCGGAGACGTACACGTGCTGCCCGGACTGCACGGCCGGCACGTAGCTGGCCACCGGCGGCACCACCTCGGGGAGTTCGAGCCCCAGCTCGGCGAGTTTCGCGTGCGGTCCGTTGCTCACGCCTTGGGCCGCTTCAAGTACGCGACCAACTGGTCCGGGTTCGGGCCGGGGATCACGGCGACGAGCTCCCACCCGTCCTCGCCCCAGTTGTCGAGGATCTGCTTGGTCGCGTGGACCAGCAGCGGGACCGTGGAGTATTCCCACTTCTGCATCGCTGGAAGGCTCCCTCTCGGTGCGGACTTCTTCGACGCACAGCCTACGGTCCGCTTGCCGGGCGAGGCGCGGGACGCTGCTCCGGCGCGGCCGGCAGCTCACCGCAGGACCCCTCGTGCTCGTACCGCTGGGGACAGCGGGACCGGTCGGGCAGGAGCAGGTCACAGAAGACCCGGTGCCGGTTGTTCTGGTCGTCGGCGTTGGACACCGTGGTCTCCCCGGCGTCCAGCTCCGACAGGAAGCCCAGGGACACCGCGACCCGACCGGCCAGCGCGGTCGCCGCCGCCAGGTCGGACACCCGGATCGGCAGGTGGATGACGAAGCCCGGCTCCTCGTCGTCCCGGATCCGCTCGGCGGGCCGACTCAACGCGCGGGCCACCTCCGTCGGCTCCGGCACGCGACGGTACGACCGCTCGTTGATCGGCAGGCTGCCGAGTGGCCCGTCGGCCGTCCCGAGATGGCCGGGCCAGCGCGCCCGGTCGTTCGCCGGGAACTGGGTGCGAGGGATGTTGTCCGCGTCGCGCATGCACTTCCTCCGGTCGTACCTGTCGGATCACGCTTCCGGCCCGGACCCATTCATCCGTTCCGCCCCCCGCACCGGGGACGAAGGTAGGTCCGTGGACGCAGTCCCGCCAGCAGGACGCGCACGTCTGGGCACTTAAAGTCACATATGCGACAGATCGACGGTATGAAACCTGACGGCGTTTCACGGAAGGTTCCGCCGGGCCGCCAGGGGCGACACCGATGCGTTGGTGGACCGCTACCCTTCCGGTCGGACGGTCGCGCAGCGCCCGGCCGCCCGCTCGATCACGCTCGGCGCCAGGGGTGGCGGCGAGCGCCGCACCCCCGGGGGAACGAGATGACCCAACCGCCCAACGGCGACAAGACCGGCGCGCCCGCGCTTCCGGCAGCCCACCCGGATCCCGCCGGCCAGCCCGGCGCTCCGGACGTCGCCGACCAGCCCGGCTCGTCGGCCCCCGCCGCGCGGCCCGGCCTGCTCGCCCTCCCCGCTGAACCTGCCAGGCCAGCGCCTCCGGCCACGCCGACCGCCCCCGCGCAGTCGACCAAGCCGGCCGTCGCCACGGAGCTCACCCAGCCAACCTCCCCTGCGGGGTCGGCTCCCCCGAACAGCCCCGGGCAGCCAGGTCAGCCGGCCGTTCCCGTGCAGCCGGCCCAGCCGAACAGCCCCGCGCAGCCGGTCTCTCCCCCACAGTCGGCCCAGCCGGCCTCTCCGGGCCAGCCGGGCGGCGCTCAGGTCGCCGGCCAGCCAGGCGGCGTTCAGGTCGCCGGCCAGCCCGAGGGCGCCGCCGGAGCGCCGGCGGAGCCGGGCAACCAGGACCCCTCGCTGATCCCGCCGCCCCCGCCGGGCTACCCGCCCTACCAGGGTGCCGAGGAGCCGAAGAAGAAGAAGCGCGGCCTGCTCATCGCGGCGATCGCGCTGGCCGTGATCATGGTGCTCTGCGTGGGCGGCGGCGCGGTGGCGTTCCTGACCCTGCGCGACGCCGAGACCGGTCAGGGCGCCAAGGAGCCGGGAGTCGCCGTCGACGAGTTCCTCACGGCGGTCTACAAGGACCGCGACGCCGGCAAGGCGGCCGACCACGTCTGCGCTGCCTCCCGCGACGACAAGAAGATCGCCGCGAAGGTGGCCGAGGTGCAGAAGTACGCCGCCACGTACCAGAACCCGCGCTTCAAGTGGACCACCCCGAAGGTGGACAACCAGACCGGCGAGCGGGCAACCGTCTCCACCCGGGTCACCATGACCACCGCCGACGAGAAGGTGGCCGACCAGGACCTGCGCTTCACGGTGGTGCAGAAGACGGGTTGGTGGGTCTGCGAGGTCGCGTGACCCGCAGGCATGGATAGGCTCGACGGGTGCGAGCAGCTGAGCGGCCGCCCGACCCGGCCGGTACCGGATGGTCGGCCCGTCTCCACGTGGTGACCGGCAAGGGTGGCACCGGCAAGACGAGCGTCGCGGCGGCGCTGGCCCTGGCGCTTGCCGCCGGCGGCCGGCGCACCCTGCTGGTGGAGGTCGAGGGGCGGCAGGGCATCGCCCAGCTCTTCGGCCTCGACCCGCTGCCGTACGAGGAGCGACACCTCACCAGCGCGCCGGACGGTGGCGAGGTGCGCGCGCTCGCGGTGGACGCCGAGGAGGCACTGCTCGAGTACCTCGACATGTTCTACAAGCTGGGTGCGGCCGGCCGGGCGCTGCGCAAGCTCGGGGCCATCGACTTCGCCACCACCATCGCGCCCGGCCTGCGCGACGTGCTGCTCACCGGCAAGGTGAAGGAAGCCACCACCCGCACCTCGGGGCAGCGGCGCGCGTACGACGCGGTGGTGCTCGACGCCCCGCCGACCGGGCGCATCGGCCGGTTCCTCAACGTCACGGCCGAGACGGCCCGACTGGCGAAGGTCGGGCCGATCAAGACCCAGAGCGACGGGGTCTCCGCGCTGCTGCGCTCCCCGATGACCACGGTGCACGTGGTCACGCTCCTGGAGGAGATGCCGGTACAGGAGACGGTGGACGCGATCGCCGACCTGACCACGCTCGGCTTCGGGGTGGGCAAGGTGATCGTCAACGGCGCGCGGCCACCGCTGCCCGCCGGCCGGGCGGTCACCGCGGCCGAGCTGAAGCGCGGCCTGGTCGCCGCCGGGCTGCCGGCCGACCGGGAGACCGTCGCCGGCCTGCACGACGAGGCGCGTGACCAGCTCGTCCGGCGCGAGTTGGAAGATTCGCTCCGAGCTGACCTGGTGGAGTTGGGGTTGCCGATGATCGAGCTGCCGTTGCTGCCCGACGGGGTGGACCGCGTGGGGCTCGCGACACTGGCTCAGGCCCTCGTCCGGGCGGATTGACTCACACCTGAGCTCAGCACGGGGCGCGGACCCACCCGGCCCGATACGCTCGATTGGTGCCTTCCGAAGACGCGGCGCCGCACCTGGACGTCGACCAGATCCTCGCCGACCCCGGCGTGCGGATCGTCGTATGCTGCGGTGCCGGCGGGGTGGGCAAGACGACCACGGCCGCGGCCCTGGCGCTGCGGGCCGCCGAGCACCACGGCCGACGCACGGTGGTGCTCACCATCGACCCGGCCCGCCGGCTGGCCCAGTCGCTGGGCCTGACCGAGCTGGACAACACCCCTCGCCAGGTCAAGGGGATCGACGTCGAGTCCAGCGGCGGCGAGCTGCACGCCATGATGCTCGACATGAAGCGCACCTTCGACGACGTGGTGCTCCAGCACACCGATCCGGCGAAGGCCGCGGAGATCTTCGCGAACCCCTTCTACCAGGCGATGAGTTCGACCTTCGCCGGCACGCAGGAATACATGGCGATGGAGAAGCTGGGCCAGCTGCACGCCCGGGGCGAATGGGACCTGATCGTGGTCGACACCCCGCCGTCGCGTTCGGCGCTGGATTTCCTGGACGCCCCGGCGCGGCTCTCCCGCTTCCTCGACGGCCGCATGCTGCGACTGCTGCTGGCCCCCGCACGCAGCGGCGGGCGGAGCATGTTCAGCCTGGTCACGGCCTCGTTCGGCATGTTCTCGAAGGTCGTGCAGAAGGTGCTCGGCGCTCAACTGCTGACCGACCTGTCCGGCTTCGTGGCCGCACTGGATTCGATGTTCGGCGGCTTCCGGCAGCGGGCCGAGCAGACGTACCGCATCCTCCAGGCAGGGGAGACGGCCTTCCTGCTGGTCGCGGCACCGGAGCCGGACGCGGTCCGGGAGGCCGCCTACTTCGCCGGCCGCCTGCGGGACGAGAAGATGCCGCTGGCCGGTCTGGTCCTCAACCGGGTGCACCAGCCGGCGGCGCCGGAGCTGGATGCCGAGCAGAGCCGGGCCGCCGCGGAGCGGCTGACCGAGCTGGGTGGGCATGAGGCCACCGCCGATGTGCTGCGGGCCCACGCCGCGCTGGCTCGTCAGGCGGTACGCGAGCAGCAGGTGGCCGCGCGGTTCACCGAGGCGTTTCCGGCGGTGCCGGCGGTGTCGGTGCCGGCGCAGCCCGCCGACGTGCACGACGTCGACGGGCTGCGAACGATCGGCACGGCGATCAGCCGGCCGTGACCGGCGTCAGCCGGCGTTGACCAGGATCTTGTCCTTGCCGGCCTTGTCCTTGCTGTTCTTCTTCATGGCGGCCTCGAACATCTTGCGCCAGCTCGTCACCTGCGGGTGTCGACGCAGCAGGGCCCGCCGTTCGCGTTCGGTCATGCCACCCCACACACCGAACTCGATCCGGTTGTCCAGCGCGTCGGCCAGGCACTCGTACCGAACTGGGCAGCTCCGGCAGATCCGCTTCGCCACGTTCTGTTCGGCGCCCTGTACGAACAACGCGTCCGGGTCCCCGTTCTGACACGCCGCCAGCGACGGCCAGTCAGTGATCATGCCCATGAGTACACGTCCCCCCTTGCAGTACCTACCGACCTCGTTCCACGTCAGCCGGCAATTCCCCCCGATCGCCCGGCGCGCCTTCCCCAAGACGGCACGGACGACATGTGTGGCGCTTTCGCCGCCTCCATCATGCTCTGTAGTCGACTGATTACGCAACGTTGTCGGCTAAATCCATCATTCCGGACACTCCCGGCTTCCCGGGCGCTCGACCGCCGGTTACCCCGCCGAGGTACGTGAAAACGCTGCGCCACCTCCACCACTCGGAGGAAACTCACGGCAGGTCACACGCAACCACGCACCGGGGGTCGTGCGTTTAGCACAACGAGGGCAGCGCGCGCAGGAAATGGGGAAACAACGCCCCAGCGCCCCTCGTTCCCTACTCGCGTACCATGCCGAGGTGACCTGGATGCGGAAACGTGACCACAATGTGCTGACCAATGCCGCATCGCTACTCGTATGTGGCCTGTTGGCTGGCGTGGTGGTCGCTGCGGCGGCCTTCCCCGCGGTGGCGATGTCGGGCTTGGCGGCCAAGGCCGGCGCCGAGACCTTCGGCAACCTGCCCACGGAGCTGACAGTGGCGCGCGCGCCACAGATCAGTTACCTGCTGGCCTCTGACGGCAAGACACCGCTCGCGACGATGTACGACGAGAACCGGCGCGACGTGAAGCTCGCCGACATCTCGCCGTACATGGTGAAGGCCATCATTGCGGCCGAAGACCATGACTTCTACAAGCACAACGGCGTCGACATCAACGGTGTCGCCCGTGCGTTCGTCAACAACCAGAACGACGCAGCCGGCCGGCAGGGCGCCTCCACGCTCACCATGCAGTACGTCCGGCTGGCCATCGCCTACTCGGCCACCCACCCGGCCGACGTGGTCGCGGCGACCGAGGACACCAGCGCCCGCAAGCTCCGCGAGATGCGGCTGGCCCTCCAGGTCGACAAGGAGTTCTCCAAGGACGAGATCCTCGTCCGGTACCTCAACCTCGCCTCGTTCGGCAACGGCGCGTACGGCATCTACGCCGCCAGCCAGGTCTACTTCGGCAAGCCGCCGAGCAAACTCACGATCGCGGAAGCAGCCCTGCTGGCCGGCATGCCGAAGGCGCCCACCACCAACGACCCGACCACCCCGTCCGGTCGCCTGCCCGCACTGAACCGACGCAACTACGTCATTCAGAACATGCTCGACATCAAGGCCATCACCCAGCAGGAGGCCGACGCGGCCAGGGCGACCGACCTGGTCGTCAAGGACAAGCGCACCCCCAACGGCTGCGTCGCCGCCAACACCAACAGCTGGGGCTTCTTCTGCGACTACTTCTACCGCTGGTGGATGCAGCAGGAGACCTTCGGCTCGACCACCTACGACCGGGAGCGGCGGCTAAAGAGCGGCGGCTACACCGTGGTCACCTCGCTCGACGTCCAGGCCCAGCAGGGCGCGGACAAGGCCGTCCGCAAGGCCAAGAGCGTGAACAGCAAGGAAGCCGCCATGGTCGCCGTGGTGGAGCCCGGCAGCGGCCGGGTCCGGGCGCTCGCGGTCAATCGGCAGTTCAAGATCGACGACAAGAAGACGAACAAGCTGAACAGCGATCCGGCGAAGAGCAAGAAGAAGATCCTGGGTAACTACCCGGCGACGGTCAACCCGCTACTCACCGGCGGCGACGGCATCTCCGGCTACCAGGCTGGCTCGACCTTCAAGATCTTCACCATCGTGGCGGCCCTGGAGAAGGGCATCCCGCTCAGCTACACCATCAACGCGCCGGCGCAGTTCAAGTCGGAATACATCATCGACAGCAGCAGCCCGGCGGCCTGCAAGGGGACGCACTTCTACTGCCCGACCAACTCCAACCAGAAGCCCGGCGGCCCGCAGAACATGTGGACCGCCTTCGCGCAGTCGGTCAACACCTACTTCGTGCCGCTTGAGCAGCAGGTCGGCGCGGAGAACGTGGTCGAGGCCGCCAAGCGGCTCGGCATCCAGTTCCGGTCGAGTGGCGACGCCAAGTTGGCCGCCAACAAGGAATCGGCCCACCAGTGGGGCGCGTTCACGCTGGGCGTCTCGCAGACCACCCCGCTGGAGTTGGCCAACGCCTACGCCACCCTCGCCGCGGACGGCAAGTACTGCGAGCCGATCCCGGTGCAGGAGATCCGCGACCCCGACGGCAAGAAGCTGGACATCGCCAACCCGCGCTGTGAGAAGCGGTTCAGCACCGACGTGGCCCGGGCCGCCGTGGACGCCGCCCGCTGCCCGGTCGGTGACAACTCCAGCACCAGCAAGTGCGGCGGCAGCCGCACGGCCGGCAACGTGAAGGGCGACGTCAACGCGCCGGTGGCCGGCAAGTCCGGCACCACCGACTCGGAGAAGACCGCCGCCCTGGTCGCGATGACCAAGCAGTACGCGGTGGCCGGCATCATGGCCGACCCGGACTGGCCGCAGACCAACGTCAAGATGAAGCACAAGGAGAAGGACGGCATCAACCCGCCGGTGTGGGAGACACTGCGGGACGCCATGAAGAACAAGCCCCGGATCCAGTTCGAGGAGCCCGGCGAGAAGATCTCCAAGGGCGACCAGCGCAGCATCCCCAACGTGAAGTGCCAATCGGTGGACAGCGCGAAGTCCCGACTCAAGGACGCCGGCTTCGAAGTAATCGTGTCCGAGACGAAGGTCCCCTCGTCCTGCAAGGCGGGCGACGTGGCGGGCACCAGCCCGGACGACCGCACCATCAAGAACGGCGTGGTCAGCATCCAGATCAGCAGCGGCGGCGCGGCAGCCCCGCCCGGCGGCACCCCGCCCGCCCGACGCCAGGGCGGCTGAACCGAGACCGTAGGACGCACGAACGGGCGGGCACCCTCTCCGGGTGCCCGCCCGTTGCGTGTGCCAGGACTGCGGGCGGCTGGCGCCGCTGATCGGTGATCCGGCTGGTCAGAGGCCGAGCTGGCGGCGTACCTCACCGGCGACCCGGCCGCCCTCGGCCTGGCCGGCCACCGCGGCCTGGGCCGCCTTCATCGCCGGGCCCATCTGGGCCTTGCCGGTGAAGCCGCCCGCGGCGAGCGCCCCCGAAACCAGCTCGGTCAACTCGGCGTCGGAGAGCTGCTTGGGCAGGTAGCGGTCCAGCACCTCACCCTCGGCGGTCTCCTTCGCGGCCTGCTCGGCGCGGCCGGCGTCGGCGAAGGCGGTCGCCGCCTCCCGACGCTTCTTGGCCTCCTTGGTCAGCACCGCGAGCACCTCGTCGTCGGAGAGGTCACGCTTGGCCTTGCCGGCGACCTCGGCGGTGCCGACGGCGGCAAGAGCCATCCGCAGCGTCGAGGTGGTCAGCTCGTCGCGCGCCTTGAGCGCGGAACGCATGTCGGCGGTGAGGCGGTCCTTCAGCGTGCTCATGGTCGGTCAAACTACCCTGAACGCCATGCGAAAGCGCACACTATTCCGGCTTGCCGCTGGAACCGCCGCTGTCGGCGCCGCCACCCTCGCGTACGCGTCGCTCATCGAGCGCAACATGTTCACCCTGCGACGGTACGACGTGCCGATGCTCCCGGCGGACGCTGAACCGCTCCGCGTACTGCACCTGTCGGACCTGCACATGATGCCCGACCAGGCGCGCAAGCAGCGCTGGGTGGCCTCGCTGGCCGCCCTCGACCCGGACCTGGTGGTGGTGACCGGCGACAACATGGCGCACCCCGGGGCAGTGCCGGGCGTGCTACGGGCGCTGCAACCGCTGCTGGACTTTCCGGGCGCGTTCGTGTTCGGCTCGAACGACTACACCGGGCCGGTGTTCAAGAACCCGTTCACCTACTTCCTGCCCGACCGGGAGTACACCGAGGGCGCCGCGCTGCCCTACGAGGAGCTGCGCCAGGTGTTCACCGGCGCCGGCTGGGTGGACCTCAACAACGCCCGAGCCACGCTGAAGGCCGGCGGCCGGCAGCTCGACCTGGTCGGCGTGGACGACCCCCACATCGAACGGGACGACTACGGTTCGGTGGCCGGACCGGTCTCGTCCTCGGCCGATCTGTCCATCGCGCTGACGCACTCACCCGAGCCGCGGCTGCTCGACCAGATGGCCGCGGACGGCTTCGGCCTGCTGCTGGCCGGGCACACGCACGGCGGGCAGGTCTGCGTACCGGGCGTCGGCGCGCTGGTGACCAACTGCGGGCTGCCCCGCTCGATGGCGCGCGGGCTGCACCGCTGGCCGGGCTCGGAGTCCTGGCTGCACGTCTCCGCCGGCCTCGGCACCCACCCGACCGCCCCGGTCCGCTTCGCCTGCCCTCCGGAGGCGACCATCCTGACGCTCATCCCCCGCTGAGCGGCATGATCACCGCGCGGCCCATCAAGATCCGCGCAACTTCGCGGATGTAGTGGCCTCACGTCGACCCCGAGGCCACCACAACCGGAAGTTGCGCGGATCTTGGCTGCTCCGGCCGGGTACGCAGCCCCCGGGGATACCGAGTTTGACCATCGGGACGGGTGGGCTACTATTTGTCGGCACGCCTCGGGGTGTGGCGCAGCTTGGTAGCGCGCTTCGTTCGGGACGAAGAGGTCGTCGGTTCGAATCCGGCCACCCCGACCAGAGGCAGAGGGCACATCCACTCGATGGATGTGCCCTCTCGTGCTTTCCAGCTCCGCCCAGACCGCCCCCGACCGGCAGCCGCGCAGGAGTTCCCGCAGGCCTTCAACCTTTACGCCCCCGCCAGAGTCGTGATGGGTAACCAACCGAGGCGGGAGCACATGGCAGCAGACGACGAGCAGTTCCGAGAATTCGTCGACACCCGCTACATGGATCTCCTCCGCGTGGCTTACCACCTGACCGGGTCCGCGCAGGATGCGGAGGACCTGGTGCAGTCGGCGCTGGTGAAGGTGATGCGGCGCTGGAGGCGGGTCGACGACCCGATGGCCTACCTGCGGCGCGTCATGGTCAACCACAACATCAGCGTCTGGCGTCGCCACCGGGCCCGCGAGGTGGTGACGGCGATCCTGCCGGACCGCTCCACTCGGGACAGCGCGGACGCGGTGACGGAGCGCCACACCCTGTACGCGGCGATGCGAACGCTCAGTCCCCGTACCCGGGCGGTGATCGTGCTGCGGTACGTGGCCGACCTGCCTGAGGCGGAGGTGGCGGCCACGCTGGGCTGTTCCGTCGGGTCGGTCAAGAGCCGCGCGTCGAGAGGGCTGGCCCGCCTGCGTCTGACGCTGGCACCAGACGCACCACCGTCAGCACCGGCGCCGACATCAGCAGCAATGAAGCGGACGACGGAGATAACGGGGGTAGCGCGATGACGGTCGACGAGGAGTTGAGCCGCGCCCTGGCCGACCTGACCAGGACTCTGGCCCCAGAGCCGGACCCCTACGGTAGGGTCCGAGCCCGGTACCGGCGGAACCAGCAGCGACGGGTCGGCGGGCTGGCCCTGGCCGCCGTGGTCTCCGTGGCCGGCGCGTCCTTCGCCATCGCCGGGCCGGGCGGAATCGCGGAGCCATCACCGCCGGCCGACTCGACCGAGTCCTTCAGCCACGTGCTCGCCTGGTCGGAGAAGCTGCTCCAGTCGCCACCGCGCGGCGCCGTCGCCCGGGACACCGGTTATATCCGCGACGTCGCCCACAATCTGCTGACCGCCCAGCGGCGGGGGGATTTTCCCCGGCTGACGGTGCCGGTGAGTGAGGTGAAGGTGCTCTTCGCCGACGACATCGATGGCCAGCGGATCGCGCTCGCCGCGTTCGTCCGCGAACAGCCCGACCCGGGCACCGGCTGGCCGAACGCCGCCGTGTGGCTGGTCGCCGACGAGGGTGCCACTGCCAAGGACCTGGCGAGCACCGCCGCCGTTCGGGGCACGAGCGACGCTCTGGAGCCCTACGAGACCATTGCCGTCGACGACCCGACCCGTCCCGGTAGGGAGGTGCACGTGGCCATCGCACCGGCCGAATGCGTCTTCCTCAGCTCACCGGCGCCCGAGACGTGGACGCCGGAGCCGACCGGTTCCTACCTCGTACGCACCCCGTTGACCCAGCGGCCCGAGTGGTGGCGGGTCGACTGTGGTTCGGCGACCCGCCAGCTCGTTCCCGGGCCAGGCTCGCGGGCGTCCGGGCCGATCACCGACGCCCAGTTCGCCACCGCGACGGCTCGAATGCGCGGCCACGCCGAGCAACAGCGTTCCCGGGAGCTGATGCGGGAGATGGCCCAGATGGGGGGCTACCGACTGACGGCCCTGCCCTCCGTGATCTGGGGCGGGCCCGTCACCGGCGTTCCGACCGGAGTCACGACCACGTCGCCGCCGCCGAACGTGGGGAACCCGCGGGTCACCGTTCTGACCGCCCCCGCGGTGGGCGGGGGCTGGGTGGGCCAGGTGGTGATCGATCACGGCCAGCCGAGGCCCGACACTCTGGTCAGCACGGGTCTGCCCTTCGACGTGGCGACTGACCCGACGGATACGGGTGCCCTCCTCGCCGTACCCATCGACGACGATCCGACCGGCAGCACGAGCCGACGCTCGCTGCTGGTGGTCACGCCCGCCGCCGCCACCTCGGTACGGGTCCTGCGCGACGGGCTGGCGGTGGCCAACGCCCCGGTCAGCGGCTCCGGGGCGGCGCTGACCGTGCCCGGCCCCACGACGGGCCTCGTCGTGGAAGCGCTCGACGCGAGCGGTGGAGTGGTTGCCACCGGGCCGGTGGCCGCCGTCGGTGCGCAGCGGGCACCCCACGAGACGGACGCCTGGTACCAGGAGTGAACCCGCGCCTGGTGCGGCCAATATAGGTGTTTCTGCCGATCCCCTCGGCTGGCACGTCACCTAGCGTCGATGGCGTTGCAACCGTCCGAGAGGGGACCACCATGACCACCGCACTCGATCTCACCGCCGTCAAGGCACGCCAACAGGTGACCTGGGCCAGCGGGGACTACGGCGCGGTCGCCGCGCTCATCCACCCGATCTCCGAATGGCTGGTGGCGGCAGCCGACCTGTCGGCCGGTGCCCGAGTGCTCGACGTGGCGACCGGCACCGGCAACGCCGCGATCGCCGCCGCCCGCTGCGGCTGTCTGGTGACCGGTGTCGACTATGTACCCGAACTGCTCGAGCGCGGCAACGCCCGAGCGGAGGCCGAGCGGTTGCCGGTCAACTTCGTGACCGGTGACGCGGAGCGACTCACGTACGCGGACGGCTCGTTCGACGCGGTGCTCTCCGTCGTCGGCGTGATGTTCGCGCCGGACCAGGAGCGGGCGGCGGCGGAGTTGGTGCGGGTCTGCCGGCCCGGTGGCACGGTGGCGTTGGCGTCGTGGACGCCGCAGGGGTTCATCGGCGAGCTGTTCCGCACGGTGGGGCGGCACGTGCCGCCGCCGGCGGGGCTGCGCCCGCCGGTCCAGTGGGGCGACGAGGATCGGGTCCGCGAGCTGCTCGGCGGGTCCGTGGGCGAACTGCGGGCGGTACGACGCGAGTTCGTCTTCCGCTTCAGCACGCCCGAGGAGTTCGCCGGCTTCTTCCGGGCCAACTACGGGCCGACGCTGAAGGCGTTCGAGGCGCTGCCCGAGGAGCGGCGGCCGGAGCTGCACGCCGACCTGGTGGAGCTGGCGCGGACCCACAACCGCGCCACGGACGGCACGGTACGGATCCCGGCGGAGTACCTGGAGGTGGTGGCCGAGCGGGCACCGGAGCCGGCCTGATCCGGACACCATCGGGGGGAACGGCCGGAGCCGGCACCGTCTGACGGTGCCGGCTCCGGGGGCACGCGGGTCAGGACCCGGCGATGAAGTACCCCGCTTCGTCGACGATCACGTGCGCCTGGCCCGAGCTGTTGTTGAAGAGCGACACCTTGTTGTCCGTGCCGACCCCCACGATCGCGTGGTTGGAGGCGGTCTCACCGGCGACGTAGTTGACGTTCGAGGCGCTCGGCAGGGCCGCATCCTTCGGGTAGGCGGTGAGAACACCGGCCGTGGTCGGTGCGGTGACGGTCAGGTTCGCCACCAGCGCCGTCGGCTGCAGGCCGGTCGCGCCACGGCGGGGATCGATGTACTGAACGACGGCCTCGTGCCACTCCTGCGGCCCCAACGGCCGTCCTTCACCCTCTCGGGTGTCGAGGATCCGTCGTGAGTCGAGCGGCACGAAGACGTCCGTGGCCCCGCCGCCGAACCATCCGCCAAGGTCGGCCACCACGTGGGTACGCCCGGAACTGACGTTCTGAATGGAGACCTTGCCGTTCACCACCGGAACCATCACCAGGTTGGGGATGGTCTGCCCGGCGACGAAGTTCAGGTTCGACGCCACCGGAACCGCCGTGCCGTACGGATGCACGGTGAGCACCCCGCCGGTCGTCGGAGCGGTCACGGTGACGTTGAGCACGACGGCCGTCGTACCCGATGGGATCTTGCCGGTCAGGTCGAGCGTCCGTCCGGTGTTCGGGGCGAACGCCGTGCTGCCGGCGGCTCGACTGTCCAACACCCGCAGTGGGGCGATGGACCGGAACCCGGAGCCGTCGGCGGAGTAGTAACCCTGCAGGTCGACGACGACGTGCACCGTGCCGCTGGAATTGTTGGTGATGCTCAGGCCGGCGTCGGACATCGGCACGGTGACCAGGTTCGGCACCGTCTCGCCCGCGACGAAGTTGACGCTCGACACGTTGGTCGGCGAGCCCGACGGATAGACCCGCAGGAACCCGCCAGAGGTCGGCTGAGTGACGGTCACGTTCACCACGACCGCGCTGATGTCCGCGGCCGGCACCCCGTTGAGCTGCGGGATCGACACCCCGACGGATCCGTTGGCCCGGATCGGCGCGGTGCCGGTAATGCCGGTTCCGTTACGGGTGTCCAGCACCCGCAGCGGCGCCAGCGGCGTGTAGGCGGCACCCAGCACGGCGCAGGTGTCGGAGGAGTACCCGTGGGTCGTCCGGAAGTCGTCGAAGCTGACGTAGTGGCTCTCGCAGGCCGTGCCGGCCCGACGGAATCGGTGATCCTCCGGCCCGATCGGCACCAGCCGGCGGCGGCGCTCGTCGCTCCACATCCGCGACACCTTGCCCACCGGGCCATCCGTGGTCCAGACGGTGGTGACCGACAGACCGACGGTCACGTCCAGCGGAGTGCCGCCGACCTTGCGCCGGACCGGATCCTCCTTGACCGTCACCGGACCCTGCGCCTCGACCGCGCCCCGATCGTGGTAGCCCGTGCCCGTGCCGGTGTTGGTCCTCATTGGATGGTCGGCGTGCGGGTTGTCCAGCAGGTCGGTGCGGGAGACACCCTCGGCGGTGGCGTCGGCCGAGTCGATGGCCGGCGAGTTCCAGCCGATCTCGTAGTACGGCCGCTGCGCGCTGGCCGCCGCCCGCAGCCACGGCGTCGCCGCGATGTCGTGACCGCCCTGACCGGTCGCGGCGACGAACTCCGGCAGGCTGGTGTATTCGGTGGCACCCCAGCGGTAGAGCGGACCACCGCTGGCCGGCTCGATCAGGTTGTAGTCCGCTGCGGTCTGCGCGACGCTGCCCGCCGACACGGCGATCGCGGTCGCCTCCGACGGCACCTCGCACGCCTCGGCATCGCTGAGCGCACCGGTCGCGGTCTCCAGGATGTTGTTCCGGATCGACACGCCGGGCGAGTCGCCGACGACGTCGATCGCCAGCGTGCAGTCGGTCTGGAGCGTGTTTCCGACGATCTTCGTGCCCGGCGCGTCGCGCACCGTGATCCCGCTCTGCGTGAACGTACTGGCGGTCACCAGCGCCCCGGTCACCCCCGGATCCACCACGAGGCCGCTACTCGGCCGGAAGGCACTTCGGCTGACCGTCACATCCCGCGAGGCACCGGTGATCCGCACGGCGGCGGGCGCGGCGTACTCCGCCGCGACCAACCGGTCGAGAGTGATCCGAGAGGAATCCTCGACGAGGACAGCCTCGGCCGTGCCCTCGCCGTAGCTCAGGAAGCCCTCGAGAACTACGTCGTGGACGCCGGTCAGGGTGAATGCGCTCTCGGTGCCGTTGCCGCCGCGCTGCTTGCCCACCTTGACCTCGGTGACGCCGGAAGCCGGCCCACTCGTCGCCCGGAAAGTGATCGGCGCGCTCTCCGTCCCCGAGCGGTTGATCACCACCGACTCGCGGTAGTCACCGGCCTCGACCAGCACGGTCTGACCAGGCCGGACCACTTCGACAGCCTCGGAGATGGTGCAGAACGGGCTGGAGGCGCTGCCGTCACCGAGGTATGCACACGGGGACGAACGGACGTACACCTCGGGACCGACGACAGCCGCCGCCGGCGCTAGGGCAGGCACGGCCTGCGCGGATGCGGGCGCAGCGGGGCCCACCAGGGCCGCGCCCCCGATCAGTGGTACGAGCGCGATCCGCGCCCAACTTCGGATAACCATCGATTTACCCCCGTGACGAACGATCAGACAAACTCGCGGAGGTTACCGTGACCGCCACCAATGTGGGCAGCGGCGACTGGGTCGGGCCCCAGACCGAACGGCTAAAGAACAGAGCCCCATGGCGCAGCGGCCGTTCGGGCAGCCGTCAGTCCTGCCGTTCGGTGCGCTCGATCTCGGCGAACGCCGCGCTCAGGTAGCCCTCGACCGGCCGAGCCGACGCCGCCAACAGATCGGCCACCAGTAGTGGCCCGTGCGCGGCGATCGCGACCGGGTCGGGGGGCGAGTCGTCCTCGCCCGGGTCGTACACGCCGAGCGCGCCGGCCAGCAGGACCAGCACGACGTGCGGGTCGACCTCCGGTCGCCACGGTGCCGCCGCGCGAACGCACTGCTCCAGCACCTGCCGGACGTCGTCGCCGTCCAGCCCGTCCGGGTGGGTCTCCTCGAGCAGCAGCCGCACCACCGCGCCGAGGACAAGGCCCGAGCGGTCGGCGGTGGCGAGCCGTGCGGTCGCCACCGCGTACGCCTCGCTGTCCTGGGCCTTCGCGGCCTCGACCGCGTCGGTGGTGGCGCCGGCGATCTCGCGGGCCGAAGCGGGCAGGTGTCGCCAGGTCACGCTCACCGAGCCAGCATGGCAGAGCACACCGACAGCTCCTACGCGCACCAGCCGACCTCGACGGCCCATGACGTGTCCTCGGTCACGGACCGGTCGGCGATGCCTGCGAGCCGCCGTAAACGGTTCGCAAAACGTCACCCCCACACAACAGAATCGCGGACATGTTGCGTCGTGCCCTGCCCCGCCGTCCAGAAGCCCGCCGGATCCTCGTCGGCACCCTGCTGTCGGCGATCGGGCGGGGTCTGACCCTGCCTTTCCTGTTCATCTACCTGACCGACGTACGCGGACTCACCGACACCCACGCAGGACTGGTGATCGGCTGGTACGGGGCGGTCACCCTGGCGCTGTCGCCGCTGGGCGGGACGCTGATCGACCGGTTCGGCGCCCGCCGGGTGGTGGTGCCCTGTCTGCTGATCGAGGCGGTGGGCACCGGCTCGCTGTCGCTGGTCCACTCGACCGGCTCGGCGCTGCTGGTGATGACCGTGGTTGCCATCGGCAGTTCGGCGATCTGGTCCGGGCAGAACACCATCCTCGCCTCGCTCACCGACGACGGTGAGCGGCAACGCGTCTTCGGGCTGAACTTCGCCCTGCTCAACCTCGGTATCGGCATCGGCGGCATGACCTCCGGCGCGATCGTCGACACCGCCCGACCTGGCACCTTCCAGACGATCTATCTGCTGGACGCGGTCAGCTACGTGATCCCGGCCCTGATTCTGCTCACCCTGCCGGGCGTCGGCCACCGGCTCGGCAGCTTGGCGAGAGGCGAAAAGGGGTCGACCGGCGGCTACCTGACCGTGCTCCGCGACCGGCCGTTCCGCCGGCTGGTCATCTTCGGTCTGATCCTCACCACCTGCGGGTACGCCCAGATCGAGGTGGGCTTCGCCGCGTACGCCGTGCGGGTCGCCGAGGTGGGCCCCCGGGTGGTGGCCTGGGCGCTCGCGGCCAACACCGTGATGATCGTGCTGGCCCAACTTGTGGTGATCCGCCGGATCGAGGGGCGCAGCCGTACCGGCGCGCTCGTCGTGGTCGGGGCGGTCTTCGCCGCCGCCTGGCTGGTCCTCGGCGTTGCCGGCGTCGTCAGCACCGACAACGCCGTACTGGCTGCCCTCTGCGTGGTGACCTGTTCGGCGATCTTCGGCTTCGGCGAGACGATGCTGTCGCCGGTCATGCCGGCGCTGACCAACGCGCTGGCCACCGACGAACTGCGCGGTCGCTACAACGCCATGAGCTCGATGATCTTCGGCATCAGTGGCGTGATCGGCCCGGTGACCGCCGGCCCCCTGATCGGTGCCGCGAACGGCATGGTCTGGGTCGCGGTGGTGGTCGGCGGCTGCCTGGTCGCCTCGCTGGTGGCGCTCTCACTGCGCCGGCTACTCACCGTCGAGCAGGACGGCCGGACCACGCCCGACACGACCTCTACTGAGCCTGCACCCACCCACGCCTGACCACCCACGCGCCCACGCCACGCAGCGCCGCACTCGATGTGGGCGGCGGCGCGAACGGAGGCTGCGGGTGCCGGCGGTCTGCCGGAAATGGTCGGTCCCCTGGTCTAGAAAGGACGGGACAGCCAGCAAGGACGGGACCGGCAGCGCGGACGGAGGCGACACGGTGAGCGGAACGACTCCCAAGGTGGAGCAGGTGCGATCGGCGGATGGCACACCCATCGCGTACGAGCGGTCCGGCGATGGGCCACCGATCATCCTGGTCGGCGGGGCGTTCAACGATCGCAACACGACCCGGGCGCTCGGTGCCGAGCTGGCGTCGGACTTCGGCGTGTTCGGCTACGACCGACGGGGCCGGGGCGACAGCGGTGACACCACGCCGTACGAGGTCCGCCGGGAGATCGAGGACCTGGCTGCCCTGATCGCGGCGGCCGGCGGCACGGCAGCGCTCTACGGGGTCTCCTCCGGTGCCATCCTCGCTGCTCTCGCCGCGGCCGACGGCCTGCCGGTGACCGGGCTCGTCCTGTTCGAGCCGCCGTTCCAGGTTGGCTCGCACGTCGGCATCCGCGAGGACATCACGGCCCGGCTGACCGAGCGGATCGCCGCTGACGACCGGGACGGCGCGGTGGAGACCTTCCTGACCGATTCGGTGGGGCTGCCGGCCGAGGCGGTCGCCGGGATGCGGGCACAACCGATGTGGGGCTCGCTGACCGCGATCGCGCACACCCTGCCGTACGACGCACTGGTGAGTGCAGGTGGGCGGCTACCGGTCGAGCGGCTTGCGGCGATCACCGCGCCGACGCTCGCGGTGGACAGCACCAGCAGTCCGCAGTGGCTGCGTGACGGCAGTCGGGCCACCGCCGAGGCGGTTCCCGGCGGGCGGCACGTCAGCCTGGAGGGCGGCTACCACGACGTACCGCCGGCGACGCTCGCCCCCGCGCTGCGCGAGTTCCTGCTCGGCTGACGACTGCGGCGGCGTCCGGCCGCCGGCCCGCGCACGGGCCGGCGGCACGCGTCGGCCCGTCAGCGGAACGTGTACCTGCCTCGGCTGACCCACGGGCGGGAGTCCGGTTACGCCGGTCCGCCGGCGGCGAGCGCCTCGGTGACCAGGGTCGCGACCGAGGCGGGCGACCAGCCGGCCACGACACCGGGCCGCTGCGCCAGGTAGCTGGCGATCCGCTCGGCTGGCCAACCGTGCGACTCCCGCAGCCCCGTGGCGATCATGCCGAGATAGACCGGCGCCGGTGGCCGACACCGCACGGCGGACGCCGGCTCCGGGGCGGTGAAGGTGAGCATCGGGACGCCCGCGCGGTGACCCGGGCAGACCAGCGTCTCGTAGCGTCCCGGGCCGAGCGTGGCCCGCCCGTGGGCGACGGCTGTGGCGATCGCCTCCCCGGTGGCCGGAATCAGGTCGGCGGTGTCGCCCGGTGGCCGGTACATCTCCTGCGCCGCGATGTCGGTGAACTGCTCGAGGGTGATCAGATAGGCCCGGGCTGCGGCGAGGCCCGGCAGGTGAGGGTCGTAGAACGCCATGCCACCGGTCCAGGCACGGGACTCGCCAGCGAAGTAGATCCCGCCGGGCATCGACACCGGCACCGACCGGCTCGGTGGACGGCGGTCCCGGCAGCCTGGGTACGTCCGCCGTCCGCCGGGCGGACAGCCGCCAACGATGTACCACGCCAAACGGGCGGCGTGCATGTTCGAGCCGTACGCGACGTACCAGACGAGTTCTCTCTCGGTGCCGACCACGGCGGACCTCCGCATGGGCTCGACTCCTCCGGGCCGGGACCTCCACGCTAGCGCCGGAGAAACCTCTACCCACAGGCTGCGTCCACAGCCTGTGGATGGCACATGTGTACGAACCAAGCTGATCTCCGCTGCCGTGAGTACGCTTGATCTCGCGGCGCGGCGCCGGCCGGCCCCTCCCCTACCTGGAACGACGTGCGAGTGGATCATCAGCGAGTCATCCGTGACGTCACCGTCCGCCTGCCGATGGCGTCGACCGCGCCGGAGGCCTGTCGGTGGACGGTCACCGCGCTGTCCCGCTACACCCCGGCGACCATCTCGGTGTTGCTTCAGGACCACGACCGGCTGCGCTGCGTCGCGGCGACCGGCGCCTGGCAGGTCTTCGCCACCGTGCCGTCGAAGACCGGGATCGTCGGCCGGGTGTACGCCACCGGCACCGCCGCCGTCGTCCCGGATGTCACCGTCGACCCCGACTACCTGCCGGTCCGCCCCGATGTGACCGCGGAGCTGTGCGTGCCGGTGCTGGACCCGGCGGGCCGGGCGATCGGTGTGCTCGACCTGCAGTGGAGCGCGCCGGTCGACCTGGACCCGTGGCGGGAGACCGCGCAGCGGCTGGCCGCTCGACTCGGCGCGCGAATCGTCGCGCTCGGTGGCCCGCCAGCGGAGACTCGCAGCGAGAAGTTGCTGCGGCACGTCGCCTCGCTCACCTCCGCGCCGACCGAGTGGGAGTTGCTGGGCGTGGCGGTCCACGCCGCCCGTGAGGTGTCCACCCTCTCCACCGCCGTCCTGCTGATCACCGATCCGGAGGGCGCCCGGCTCGCACCGCCGCCGCCGGTCCTCGGCGAGTTGGAGACCCGGGTCCGCGCCGAGTTGTCCGAGGCCGGTGCGGCCGCGCTCGGGCGGATGGTCCGCCGGGCGCACCGGTACGGCGCCGGTTACACGCTGGGCGAGACGGGGCACCCGCCGACCGAGGACTATCGGCCGCTGACCCGGGCCGGCGTGCGCACGCTGGTCGCCGTTCCGGTCGGGCCGCAGGACGCCGGAGGGGTGCTGCTGGTCGCGGACGAGCGGCTGCTGCGCCCGGACCCGACCATGGTCAGCCTGATGGAGTTGCTCGCCGGGCAGGCCTGGACCAGCTTGGATCGGCTACGCACGCTGGACCAGCTAAGGGAGCAGGCCAGCTCCGACCCGCTGACCGGGTTGCGGCACACCGGGCCGTTCGGGCAGCGGATCGCGGCGGCGACCCCCGGGCGTACGGCCCTGCTGGCGATCGACGTCGACGGCTTCAAGACCGTCAACGACACGTACGGCCACCAGGCCGGTGACCGGGTGCTGGTCGGGCTGGCCCGGGCGCTGGAGGGCGCGTTGCGGCACGGCGACGAGCTCTACCGGATCGGTGGCGACGAGTTCGTCGCGGTGATCGAGGTGAGCCGCCCGGAGGAGGCGGTCCGGATCGCCGAGCGGCTGGCCGAGGCGGCCCGGCGTACGGGTCGCACGATCAGCGTGGGCGTGGCGCTGCCCCGACCCGGCGAGTCTCCCGATCGCACCCTCCGCCGAGCCGACCAGGCCCTCTACGCGGTGAAACGCCACGGCCGCGACGGCGTCCACCTAGCCGCCGCCTAAATCCACCCCACCCCACCCCGCCTCACCCTCACCCCGCCTCACCCCGCCCCCCGGCGTCGCCCCGCCCCGCCGCCCGGCGTCGCCCCGCCCCACCGCCCGGCGTCGATCTAGGGCATATCGCTGTGCTGGGAGATCAGCTCACGACAAAGTTCCCTAGATCGACGCGCTCAGAGAGGCGGGAGGGAGGGAGGGAGGGAGGGAGGGAGGGAGGGAGGGAGGGCCGGGGTCAGTTGGTCAGGTCTTTGGCCAGGAGCTCGGCGATCTGCGCGGTGTTGAGGGCTGCGCCCTTGCGGAGGTTGTCGCCGGTCACGAAGAAGTCCAGGGCGCGCGGGTCGTCCAGGGCGCGGCGGATGCGGCCGACCCAGGACGGGTCGGTGCCGACCGCGTCGATCGGCATGGGGAACTCCCCGGCCGCCGGATCGTCGACCAGGATCACCCCGGGGGCGTTGCGGAGCGCCTCACGAGCGCCCTCGGCGTCGACCTCGGTGGCGAAGACCGCGTGCACGGCCACCGAGTGGCCGGTCACCACCGGCACCCGGACACAGGTGGCGGAGACCTTGAGGTCGGGCAGGCCGAGGATCTTCCGCGACTCGTTGCGGACCTTCATCTCCTCGGACGACCAGCCACCGTCGGCCGACGAGCCGGCCCACGGCACCACGTTGAGCGCGAGCGGCGCCGGGAACGGGCCCAGATCGTCGCCGACGGCCTGCCGTACGTCGCCGGTGCGGGAGCCCAGCCCTCGATCTCCGGCGACCTTGGTGAGCTGGTCGTGCAGGATGTCGACGCCGGCCCGGCCGGAGCCGGAGACCGCCTGGTAGGAGGCGAGCACCAGCTCTCGCAGGCCGTACTCGCGGTGCAGCGGTGCGACTGCGACGATCATCGCGAGGGTGGTGCAGTTGGCGTTCGCGATGATGCCCCGCGGCCGGTTGCGGACCTGCTCCGGGTTGATCTCCGGAACCACCAGTGGGACGTCCCGGTCCATCCGGAAAGCGCCGGAGTTGTCCACGGCGATCGCGCCCCGGGCGACGGCGACGGGTGCCCACTCCGCGGCGACCTCGTCGGGCACGTCGAACATCGCGACGTCGACCCCGTCGAACGCCTCGGCGGTCAGCCCCTGGACGGTGAGTTCCTCGCCCCGGCAGCGCACCCGCCGCCCGACGGAACGCTCGGAGGCGAGCAGCCGGATTTCGCCCCAGACGTTGCGTCGCCCGGTGAGCAGCTCACACATCACGGTGCCGACGGCACCGGTCGCTCCGACCACGGCGAGGGTGGGCAACGCCGACATCGGCGCTACCTACCCGTCCCCGCGTAGACCACGGCTTCGATGTCGCCGCCCAACTCGAACGCGTCGTGGATGGCGCGGACCGCCGCGTCGAGGTCGGTGTCGCGGCAGACCACGGAGACCCGGATCTCGGAGGTGGAGATCATCTCGATGTTGACCCCGGCCGCACCGAGCGCGGCGAAGAAGCCGGCGGCCACGCCGGGGTGTGAACGCATGCCGGCGCCGATCAGCGAGACCTTGCCGACGTGGTCGTCGTACAGCAGGCCCTTGAACTTGACCGGCTCCTGGATCTTGCTGAGCGCGGCCATGGCGGTCGGGCCGTCGGCCTTGGGCAGGGTGAACGAGATGTCCGTCCGGCCGGTGCCCTCGGTGGAGACGTTCTGCACGATCATGTCAATGTTGATCTCGGCGCCGGCGACGGTGTCGAAGATCCGCGCGGCGGCGCCCGGCTCGTCGGGCACCCCGACGATCGTGATCTTGGCTTCGCTGCGGTCGTGCGCGACCCCGGTGATCAGTGCCTGCTCCACGGGAAGGTCCTCCATCGATCCGGTGACCATCGTGCCGGTGTTGGTCGAGTATGACGAACGGACGTGGATCGGCAACCCCGCCCGACGGGCGTATTCCACGCTACGCAGGTGCAGCACCTTCGCACCGCAGGCGGCCAGCTCCAGCATCTCCTCGTAGGTGATGTGCCGGATGTGCCGGGCGTTGGGCACGATCCGCGGGTCGGCCGTGAAGATGCCGTCGACGTCGGTGTAGATCTCGCAGACATCGGCGTGCAGCGCGGCGGCGAGCGCCACGGCCGTCGTGTCCGAGCCGCCGCGGCCCAGCGTGGTGACGTCCTTGGTGTCCTGCGAGACGCCCTGGAAGCCGGCCACGATGACCACCGAACCCTCATCGAGCGCGCCCTTGAGGCGCCCCGGGGTGACATCGATGATCCGCGCGCGGCCGTGCACCGAAGTGGTTATCACGCCGGCCTGCGAGCCGGTGAACGAGCGGGCTTCGTACCCCAGGTTGTGGATGGCCATGGCCAGCAGCGCCATGGAGATCCGCTCCCCGGCGGTGAGCAGCATGTCCAGCTCGCGGCCCGGCGGCAGCGGGCTGACCTGGTTGGCCAGGTCGAGCAGCTCGTCGGTGGTGTCCCCCATCGCGGAGACCACCACCACCACGTCGTCGCCGGCCTTGCGGGCGGCGACGATGCGCTCGGCCACCCGCTTGATCCGCTCGGCATTGGCGACGGAGGACCCGCCGTACTTCTGCACCACGAGTGCCACGACGGTGCACTCCCTCCCAGCGACCCTGAGCGTGCCGACGCCGCCGGAACCGGGGCCGGCGGCGCGTGTCAGACCCCTTGAGGGTATCCGGCGGCACGGGAGGCCGGGTCGGGTGATCCCACCATCCGGCGCCGCCGGGCCGCCGTCGGTGCCGCCACCCCCGGGGTACGCGGGCCCGACACGCCGGACGAGCGGGGAACGCACCGGTCGCCACACGCCGCCCGTACCCACCAGAATGGGCCGGTGCCCGTCCTCATCCGCTCGGCCGGCCGCGTGCTCGGGCCACTCGTCCTCGCCCTGCCGGTGCTCCTGGCCGCCTGCACCAGCGAGCGGCCCTCGCCCCCGCCACCGGCGGACCCGGGGCCGGTCGAGGTCGACGCTGCCCGGGACGAGCTGGCCGCGCTGGCCGCAGCCGCCCAGGACCGCCATCTGGTGGCGCAGTACGCGTTCAGCCGGCGCGGCGAACCGGACCGCACGATCTCGTTCACCAGCGCGAACGACGGCAGCTGGCGGGTCGACGTGCCGGGTGGCGCGCTGGGCGGCACCGCCGACGTGTCGCTGGCCGCCAACGCTGATGGCCTGTTCCAGTGCGCCCTGCCCTCGGCCGACCGCCCGGATCCGGCGCGCTGCGTACGCCTCGGCGAACGCGACGACGCCCTGCCGCGCCGGGTGGATCCCCGAGTCCAGCACCCGCTCACCGACTGGCTGGACGTGCTCACCGACCGCCGGGCGCCGCTCGCGGTCTCGCCGGCCGACCCGCCCCAGGGCCTCACCGGCACGTGCTACTCGGTGGACTCCACCTCGGCCTCGCTCAACGCCCCGCTGGACGTAGGGATCTACTGCTACGACCGGGACGGCACTCCGACCGGGGTCCGGACCCAGACCGGGACGCTGAAGCTGGTCGCCCCGCCCGGCCCTGCGCCGGCAACCGTGCAGCTTGCCGGTCCCGTGGTCGTGGATCAGGAGCCCCTCGACACGGCGGCTCCGCCGACACCCGAGCCAACCGACAGCCCGACCGGAACGCCCTGATCTTCATCCCGTTACGGGTGCTCTTGCCCACATTTGGCATCCCCGAATCGGGGGCCGAATCGCCCATACCGGACGATCAGCGTATGGCCGATCTCACCCCGCTCCTCGCCTACCGCTGGAGCCCCCGGGCCTTCGATCCGAGCGCCGGCCTGACCCCGGACGAGGCAGCTTCGCTACTCGAGGCCGCGCGCTGGGCACCGTCGGCGGAGAACGGGCAACCCTGGCGGTTCGCGCTCGGTCACCGGGACGACGAGACCTGGAAGCGGATCCTCATCAGCCTCCCCGTCGGTGACCAGGGCTGGATCCGGCACGCCGCGACCCTGGTGGTGGGCGCGCACACCGGTGCCGATGCCGAGCGGGCCGCGTACGACCTGGGTCAGGCGATCGCGCACCTGACCGTGCAGGCCACCGCGCTGGGCCTGCACGTGCACCAGCTCACCGGCTTCGACCGGGCCTGCCTCGCCGCCGAACTCGACCTGCCCTGCGGCGTCCGCCCGCTGGTGGTCGCCGCCGTCGGACGGCTCGGGGACCCGTTCGCTCTCCCGGCCGACCTGTGTGCACGGGAGACCGGGCTGCGTCACCGGCGTCCGGTCGCCGACCTGCTGCTCCGCTGACCGCCCCGTCGGGTCACCCGCCACGGCTGGCGCGGAGCAGGACCGACCCGGCATCGGTGTTGCGATAGAGGACGTGCCGGCCCTGCCGCACACGGGAGACCAGCCCGGCGTGATGCAGCGCGGAGAGGTGCTGGGAGACGTTCCCGGCGGACATCCCGGCGAGTCGGGCGAGGTCGGTGGTGGTTGTCGCCGTGTCGAGCAGGTGGAGCAGCATGGCCCGCCCGGGACCGACCACCCGCGCCAGCGGATCACCGGGCGGCGGCGCGGTCGCCTCCCAGAGCGTTCCGACGGCCCGGACCGGGTACGCCCCGGCCGGCAGCGAATCCTCCAGCAGGTTCCACAGCACCCGCCGGTCGGTGAACACGCCCGGATTCAGCGCCAGCCCGCGCCCGCGAAGGTCGAAGTCCCGCTCGAACGGGTCGTCGCTGACCACCCGATCGCCGAGCCAGCGCAGGCTCGGGTGGAGCTGCTCGAACAGCCGGGCGGCACCGCCCTCGGCGAGCTGAGCGGCACGGTACGCGACGTCCGCGTCGAGCAGCGCGCGCATCCGCGGCCAGTCCGGGGCGATCGCCTCGTCGTACCAGACCCGCACCGCGTCGACGAGCTGCGGCAGCAGCCCGCGGGGATCGGTGAGCAGGGCCCGCCCGAACGGGCTCAATGGTCGGCTCGGGGTGGTCGCCAACAGATCCTGGACCACCATGGCCGGCGGCGTCGACGCGATCTGGTCGAGTTGCTCGGCCATCTCCACGTTCGGGCGGGCCGCCGGGGTGAGGAAGTCGGGCAGCCAGCCACGCGGCCGGGTCAGCTCCACCAGCGGTCGGATCCGGTCGGCTACCTCGGGGCGACGCAGAGTCACCCGGGCCCGGTCGATCCAGGGCAGGTGCACCGGGTAGCGGACCGGGCTGGCCAGTGCCCACATGCTCATGACCGTCTCGTTGGCCGGCGACACGGCGAGCCGCACTCCCGCCACGTCGGCCAGACTGAACCGCAACTCGGACACGTCCACCCCCGGCCCAGGATTCGATCCAGCCTAAAAGACTCGACCGAGGCCATGGGGGCACGGTTCACTTCCCGGCCATGGGGGCCAGAGAAACCATCCGCACCGTCGTCCGAAACGTCGTACCGCCGGCCGGGCTGACCCGCGCGTTGGCCGTGCAGGCCATGGTCTACGCCATCGGCAGCGGCCTGTTCCACGCCGGCAGCGCCGTTTTCTTCACCCGGGCGCTGGGGCTCAGCCCGGCCCAGGTGGGGCTGGGGCTGTCCATCGCGGCAGGGGTGTCACTGCTGGGTACGGTGCCGCTGGGCGGGCTCACCGACCGGTACGGACCACAGCGGGTCTGGGTGGTCGGGCTGGTGCTGGACGCGGCGCTCTTCGCGAGCTACCCGCTCGTGGGCGGCTTCGCCGGGTTCCTCGCCGTGGTGGTGGCGTTGGCCGCCGTCGACGCATCGACCGGCGTGGCCCGCCAGGTCTACTCGATCAACGCGCTGCCCCCGGCCGAACGGGTCACGGCGATGGCGTACCAACGTTCGTTGCTGAACGTCGGGTTCGGGCTGGGTGCGGTGATCAGCGGCTTGGTGCTGGCGGTGGACACGATCGCGGCGTACCGGGGGATGGTCTGGTTCATCGCGGCGGTCTTCCTGGTGACGGCCCTCTTCGTGCGGCGACTGCCCCGGCTGGCCCAGGCGGCCCGGTCGGCGGAGCCGATGAGCCGGCTCGCCGTGCTACGGGACCGCCCGTTCATGGTGGTGTCCATGCTCTCCGGGCTGCTCACTGCCCACCAGACGCTCTACCTGACGGTGATGCCGCTCTGGATCCTCACCCACACCGACGCCCCGAAGGCGGTGATCGCCGGGCTGGTCCTGCTCAACACGGTCCTGATCGTGCTGCTTCAGGTGCGCGCCAGCCGGGGCGCCGACACCGCGCCGGGCGCGGCCCGGGCCTCCCGCCGGGGCGCCCTGCTGATCGCCCTGTTCTGCCTGGTCCTGCCGATCTCCGGGGTCACCCGGGGCCTGCTCACCGTGGTGGTGCTGGTGGCCGCCGCGACGCTGCTGATCGTGGCCGAGCTGATCGAGTCGGCGGGCACCTGGGGGCTCACCGCGGCCCTGCCGCCGGCGGCCCAGCGCGGCGCGTACGTCGGGGCGTTCCGGCTCGGCACGCAGGTGCAGTACCTGATCGCCCCGGCGGGGTTGACCGCACTGGGGGTGACCACCGGCGGCTGGGGTTGGTTACCGGCAGCAGCGATCTTCACGCTGGTCGGGCTGGCGATCGTACCCGCGGTGGCCTGGGCCGGACGGACTCCGCGGCTGGCTGCCGACGACCCGGAGCAGGCCATGACACCGGTCCCATAGTCCGGACCTGCCTTCCCACCTCCCCTTCCATCACGTAGGGTGACGTGGTCATGTGGCGGGCGCTTCTTCTCCTTAGCCGCCGCGACGAGGCCTGACCGGCCGGCACCTCGTCGCGGAGTTGCATCGCGCCGTCCAGCACATCTGAGCTTTCCATCGGCATCGCCGCGCATCGTCGCCCGGCCTCTCGCCGACACCTTCCGATCTGCTGACGCCACATGTTCCAGGGAGCACTCCGAGATGGCTCAACCTGTCACCGACGCTGAGACTGATCCGATCGCCCGGCAACGCCCCAGCCGGATGCCGTACCACCGCTACCAGCCGTATCGGGAGCAGTTCCGAGTCGACCTGCCCGACCGCGCCTGGCCCACCCGGCACGTCGACGCCGCCCCGCGCTGGTGCGCGGTGGATCTCCGCGACGGCAACCAGGCGCTGATCGACCCGATGTCGCCCGAGCGCAAGCGACGGATGTTCCTGCTGCTGGTCCAGATGGGCTACAAGGAGATCGAGGTCGGCTTCCCGGCGGCCAGCCAGACCGACTTCGACTTCGTCCGGCAGCTCATCGAACAGGACATGATCCCGGACGACGTGACCATCCAGGTGCTCACCCAGTGCCGCGAGCACCTGATCGACCGGACGTTCGAGTCGCTGCGCGGGGCCAAGCGGGCGATCGTGCACTTCTACAACTCGACCTCCACCCTCCAGCGTCGGGTGGTCTTCGGCCTGGATCGGGACGGCATCACCGACATCGCCACGTCCGGCGCGCGGCTCTGCCAGAAGTACGCCGAGATCCACACCCCGGACACCGAGATCCACTACGAGTACTCGCCGGAGTCGTACACCGGCACCGAGCTGGAGTACGCCGTGGAGGTCTGCGCCGCGGTGATCGAGGTGATCAACCCGACGCCGGACCGGAAGCTGATCATCAACCTGCCGGCCACCGTCGAGATGGCGACGCCCAACGTCTACGCCGACTCCATCGAGTGGATGCACCGGCACCTGCCGCGCCGGGACAGCCTGGTGCTGAGCCTGCACCCGCACAACGACCGGGGCACCGGCGTGGCCGCCGCCGAGCTGGGCCTGCTCGCCGGCGCCGACCGGATCGAGGGCTGCCTCTTCGGCAACGGCGAGCGCACCGGCAACGTGGACCTGGTGACGCTGGGGCTCAACCTCTTCTCCCAGGGCATCGACCCGATGATCGACTTCTCGAACATCGACGAGGTCCGGCGGGCCGTCGAGTACTGCAACCAGCTCCCCGTGCACGAACGCCACCCGTACGCCGGCGACCTCGTCTACACGGCCTTCTCCGGCTCGCACCAGGACGCCATCAAGAAGGGCTTCGACGCCCTCGCCGTCGACGCGGCGGCGGCCGGCGTACCGCTGGCCGAGCACACCTGGGCGGTCCCCTACCTGCCGATCGACCCGAAGGACCTGGGCCGCACCTACGAGGCGGTCATCCGGGTCAACTCGCAGTCCGGCAAGGGCGGCATCGCGTACATCATGAAGAGCGAGCACCAACTGGACCTGCCCCGCCGGCTCCAGATCGAGTTCTCCGGGGTGGTCCAGCAGGTCACCGACCACGATGGTGGCGAGGTCGACCCGGCCGCCATGTGGGAGATCTTCGCGACGCACTACCTGCTCGACCACCAGCCCGACCCGGCGGTCCGGCTGGCGGGCTACACGATCGGCACCGCCGAGGGCAAGGTCGAGATCGAGGCCCAGGTCGGTGTGGCCGGCGAGCGGCGGTCGCTGACCGCGGTCGGCAACGGCCCGATCGACGCGTACGTCAACGCGCTGCAGTCGGTCGGGGTGGGCGTGCGGGTGCTCGACTACCACGAGCACGCGCTCTCCTCCGGTGGGGACGCGCAGGCGGCCGCGTACGTGGAGTGCGAGGTGGACGGCCGGACGGTCTGGGGCGTCGGCACCGACGCCAACATCGTCACCGCCTCGATCAAGGCGGTCACCAGCGCCGTCAACCGGGCTCGCAGCGCCGGCTAGGACCGTCGCCTGGCGCCCCGCGCACCATGGTGAGCGGTATACCTCAGAGGCATGAAGATGACTCTGAGGTATACCGCTCGCGGCGCAATGCGCCCCCGAGGGCTCGGGCGATGACCCGCCCCCTCACCTGGGCTGCGCCGGAGGTGTGGCGGCGGGCATCGAGTGGCAGGGCTGCGACGGCGGAGCCGACCGGGGTGGCCGGTGAACCAGGACGAGGGCCAGCACCGCGCCGGCCAACAGCAACCCGGCGCACCAGACCATCGAGCCGCGGAACGCGTCCGTCAGCTCGTCCTTCTGCGCGTACCCTTCGCCGGACAGGCCGACGAGCAGCGGCAGTGCGGCCACCGCGAGCAGGCCGCCGGCCCGGGACGCGGCGTTGTTGAAACCGCTGGCCACCCCGGAGAACCGGTCCTCCACCGCGGCCAGCACCGACGCGGTCAGCGGCGCCACCACCAGGGTCAGCCCCAGACCGAAGAGCAGCACGCCGGGCAGCACGTCGGTCCAGTAGGACGCGCCCGGTCCGACGCCGCGCAGCAGGAGAAGGCCGGCAGCGGCCACCACCGGCCCGATGGTCAGCGGCAGGCGCGGGCCGATCCGTGCCGACAACGCACCGGCCCGCGCCGAACCGATCAGCAGCAGCACCGTCATCGGCAGCAGCGCGATCCCGGTGCGGAAGGCCGACCATTCGACCACGTTTTGCAGGTAGACGGCGAAGAAGAACGTGAAGCCGCCGAGCGCCGCGTACACCACCACGGTGAAGATGTTCAGCACCGAGAAGAGCCGGCTGCCGAACAGGCCGGTGGGCAGCATCGCCGCGTCGCCGCGCCGCCGCTCCAGCAGCACGAAGGCCACCGCGGCCAGCACCCCGAGCAGTGCCGCGACCAGCACCGGCACCGAGCCGAAGCCCCGAACCGGTGCGTCGATCAGGGCGTACGTGACGCCGGCCAGCGCGAGCGCGCCGAGCAGCGCACCGGCCACGTCGAACCGGCGGCGGGTGCGGCTCGGCCGTTCGGTGCGGGAGGCGTTCTCGTCACGGCTCTCCGGCACCCACCGCAGGGCGGCCAGCAGCACCAGCACGGCCAGCGGCAGGTTGAGGAAGAAGATCCACCGCCAGGACAACGCGTCGATCAGCCAGCCACCGATGAACGGACCCAACGCGGTGGACACCCCGGACAGCCCGGCCCAGGCGCCGATCGCCCGGCCGCGGTCGTCCGGATGGAAACTGGCCTGGAGCACCGACAGCGACCCCGGAGTGAGCAGCGCGCCGCCGGCACCCTGGAGGAACCGGGCCGCGATCAGCCAGCCGGTGCCCTGGGAAACCCCGCACAGCACCGAGGCGACGGTGAACCAGACCACCCCGATCAGGAAGATCTTTCGCCGCCCGAAGCGGTCCCCGAGCGCGCCGCCCAGCAACACGAACGCCGCGAGCATCAGCAGGTAACCGTTGACGGTCCATTGCAGATCGGCCACGTTCGCGCCGAGATCCTCGCCGAGCTTCGGCAGGGCCACGTTGACGACCGTGCTGTCCAGAAAGACCATGCCGGAGGCGAGCACCGCGGCGAGTAGCGTCCCACGGCCGGCGGCGGTGCCCATCCGCAGCGCGGGCGCCGGTGCGGGTGCTGTCATTCCACCAATCTGCCTTGCATCATGTGGGAGACGCCACGAAACGCCGAAACCATGCCCGGGTACCGTGCGCAATCGCCCGGGAGCCCGCAAGCTGAAGAGGTGTCGTCTGTGCGTACCAGATCAGGATCGCGCGCGGCAGTGGCCGCGCTCGCCGCGGCGCTGACGCTCGGCGTAGCTGGTTGTGTCCCTCCGGACGAGCCGGGCGCGGCACCACCGAGCGGCGGTGGCAACGGCAGCGGCAACGCCGTGCAGCAGCTCGGCCAGCTCACCGTCGCCACCGCCGGCTCGATGAAGGGCTACAGCCGGGAGCATTTTCCGCACTGGCGGAACACCGGCAAGAACTGCGACGTGCGGGACAGCATCCTGCAGCGCGACGGTAAGGACGTGAAGCTCTCCGGCTGCAACGTGGTCGGTGGTCGCTGGGAGAGCGTGTACGACGGGCGCGTAGCCAACGATCCCTCCGAGGTGGACATCGATCACATGGTGCCGTTGGCCAACGCGTGGCGCTCCGGTGCCGACGAGTGGGACGACGCAAAGCGTGGCGACTTCGCCAACGACACCACCCGGCCGCAGCTCTTCGCGGTTTCGGCGACCTCCAACCGGGCAAAGGGTGATCAGGACCCGTCCCAGTGGAAGCCAGCGAACCGGTCGTACTGGTGCCAGTACGCTCAGCACTGGGTGACGGTCAAGCACCACTGGCGGCTGACGATCACGCCTGCCGAGAAGGCCGCCCTCACCGACATGTTGGAGGGCTGCTGATGAGCGAGGAACCCGCCACAGGCACCGGCGCCGCCACCGCCGGCATGACCGCCGACGGTAAGGCCGAGAGCCCGGCCGCCGTACCCGGGGCCGGCATGGTCGCGGATTCGAACGGCGCCGGTGGCGCACAGAGCCGGACGGCCGACATCGTTCCGGGGCCGGGCGGCGTGATGACCGACGAGGTGGGCGTGGTGACCGGTGAGCTGACGCTGCGCACCAGCTACGCCGACGGCCGGGTCACCCTGAGCGTGCAGTACAAGGACGCCGACGAGTGGTATGCGGTGACCGGTGGCTCCGCGCCGCTGGCCGACGCGGCCGGCCTGGCCGCGGTGCACGGCATCGCGGTGGGGCTGCTGCACCGCCCCGAGGGCTGAGTCTGACGAAGCACCGCCGAGGGGCCGCCCGATGCCGGGCGGCCCCTCGCTGCGTTACGGCGTCGGAATCAGCTCACCCGGCGGGTCGACCGGGCCGGTGCTGTCGGCCGGGCGCACCAACTCCGCCTCGACCTCGTGGGGCCGGATCTTGCCAGCGGTGATGTCCTCGGCGAAGTGGCAGGCCACCCGGTGCCCGCCGACCACGTCGCGCAGCGCCGGCCGCTCGTCGGCGCAGCGGGTCGGCTGCGCCCACGGGCACCGGGTGTGGAACCGGCAGCCCGACGGCGGGTTGGTCGGCGACGGCAGGTCACCGGCGAGCAGGATCCGCTCGCGGCGGTCCTCCACCAGCGGGTCGGGCACCGGCACCGCGGACATCAACGCCCGGGTGTACGGGTGCATCGGCTCGCGGTACAGGTCGTCGCTCGACGCCTCCTCCACCAGCCCACCCAGGTACATCACGCCCACCGTGTCGGCGATGTGCCGGACCACCGCCAGGTCGTGCGCGATGATCAGGTACGTCAGACCGCGCTCGTTCTGGAGGTCCTCGAGCAGATTCAGCACCTGGGCCTGAATCGACACGTCCAGCGCGGAGACCGGCTCGTCGGCGACGATCAGATCCGGGTTGAGCACCAGGGCCCGAGCGATGCCGATCCGCTGGCGCTGCCCGCCGGAGAACTCGTGCGGGTACTTGCTCAGCGCCGAGGCGGGCAGGCCGACCGCTTCGAGCGTCTCGCGAAGCTTTCGGTTGGTCTCGACCTTGTCGCCGGCCAGCCCGTGCGCCTTGAGCCCCTCCACCAGCAACGACTCCACCGACTGGCGGGGGTCGAGGCTGGACAGCGGGTCCTGGAAGATCATCTGCATCCGGCGCCGGGCGTGCCGCATCGACTCGCCCTTGAGCGCGCGGACGTCGGTGCCGTCGAAGATGATCTCGCCGTCGGTCGGCTCGACCAGCCGCAGCAGGCCCCGGCCCAGCGTCGACTTGCCGCAGCCCGACTCGCCGACCAGGCCGTACGTCTCGCCCGCCTGGATGCTCAGCGAGACGCCGTCCACCGCGTAGACGTACCCGACGGTGCGGTCGAAGAGCAGGCCGCTCTTGATCGGGAAGTGGACCTTGACGTCGCGCAGTTCGATCAGGGGCTTGGTCTCTTCGGTCACGGGACCGCCACCTCCTCGGAGACGGGGTTGTTGCAGCGGAGGTCGCCGCCGGTGGCGGTGTGCTCGAGCGGCGGAGCGCCCTCGAGGCAGGCGTCCACGACGTGGTCGCAGCGCGGCGCGAACGCGCATCCCTCGGTCCACGGGATGTTGTCCGAGACCGACCCACGGATCGCGTGCAGCCGCTCGCCGCGCGGCGAGTCGAGCCGAGGCACCGAGCTGAGCAGCCCGTGCGTGTACGGGTGCCGGGCGTGCGCGAACAGATCGTGCCGCCGGGCCCGCTCCACGACCTTGCCGCCGTAGAGCACGTTGACCGTGTCGCAGAGGCCGGCCACCACACCCAGGTCGTGCGTGATCATGATCAGCGCGGTGCCGGTCTCGTCGACCAGTTGCTTGAGCAGCGTGAGGATCTGCGCCTGGATGGTCACGTCGAGCGCGGTGGTCGGCTCGTCGGCGATCAGCAGCCGGGGCTTGCAGGCCAACGCGATGGCGATCAGGGCGCGCTGACGCATACCGCCGGAGATCTGGTGCGGGTATTCCTTGAGCCGCCGCTCCGGGTCGGGGATGCCGACCGCGTCGAGCAGCTCGCGGGCCTCCCGCAGCGCCTGCCTGCGGTCGCGGCCCTGGTGCCGCTCCAGCACCTCGGCGACCTGGATGCCGATCGGGATGACCGGGTTCAGCGAGGAGAGCGGGTCCTGGAAGATCATGCCGATCTCCCGGCCACGCCGGTCCCGCATGTCGTCCGGCCGCAGCTTGAGCAGGTCGGTGCCCTCGAAGAGCACCTCCCCGCCGACCTTGTTGCCCCGCTTGGGCAGCAGGCCCATGATGGCCAGGCTCGTCACGCTCTTGCCGCAGCCGGACTCACCGACCAGGCCGACGGTCTGCCCCGGCTCCACCGTGAAGCTGACCTTGTCCACGGCCGTGAAGGGCCGCTCGCCGCGTCGTTGGAACACGACGCTCAGGTCTCGGACGTCGAGCAGGCTCATCGGGTCACATCCTCTCGCCGGCAGGAGCCGGCCGTGCTGGTCGCGAGCACCGCCGTCACCGCCGGTTCTTCGGGTCGATCGCCTCGCGCATGGCCTCACCCAGCAGGGTGAAGCCGAGCGCGACCACGATGATCGCGAGCGCCGGGTAGTAGGCCAGCTCCGGGCGGACCTCGAAGTAGCGCTGACCGTCCACGCCGAGCATCAGGCCCCACTCGGCCCGGTTGATGTCCGGGTCGCCGAGGCCCAGGAAGGAGAGCGCCGCGGCGTCCAGGATGGCGACCGCGAAGGTCAGGGTGGCCTGGACGATCACCGCGGTCAGCGAGTTGGGCAGCATGTGCCGCAGCACGATGTTGCGCTGCTTGACGCCGAGCGCGCGGGCGGCGAGCACGTGGTCGCTCTCCCGCTGGGCCAGCATCGAGCCGCGCAGCAGGCGGGCGAAGATCGGCACGTTCACGATGGCCACCGCGAAGATGACCGTCCACTGGCTCGACCGGCTGGCCATCGCGACCAGGGTGATCGCGAGCAGCAGGCTGGGCAGGGCCAACATGACGTCGGTGAGTCGCATCAGGACCACGTCGACCCAGCCGCCGAAGGCACCGGCGATCGCGCCGATCAGCACGCCGAGGGCGAGGCCGATGAGGGTCGCGAGGACGCCGACGAAGAGCGTCTGCCGGGCGCCGTAGATCATCCGGGACAGGAAGTCCCGGCCGAGCGGGTCGGAGCCGAACGGAAACTCGCCACTGGCACCCGGGATGGTGTCGACGGTGAGATTCTTCGTCAGCTCGTCGAACCGCTGCACCGGGTCGTGCGGGGCGATCAGCGGGGCGAAGATCGCCACCAGGATGAACAGCCCCACGATGCTGGCCCCGACGATGGCGACCGGGTTGCGCCGAAGGCGGCGTACGGCGTCCCGGACGAGGCTGACGCCGCCCCGGTCCGAGGCGCTGGCCCGGGACAGCTCGTCCAGGCGAGCCTTCTTACGGTCGCCGAGCAGGCCGATGCTGCGCTCGCTCATGCCGGGGCGTGGCTTGTCGTCCCCACTGCGGGGAGCCGGCGTGCCGGCCTGGGTGATCGGGTCACTCATCGCACACGCACCCTCGGGTCGATGAAGGCGTAGGAGAGGTCGACCAGCAGGTTGACCACCACGAAGACCAGGGCGGCGAGCAGGATGATCGCCTGGAGCACCGGATAGTCCCGGCCGCCGCTGATCGAGTCGGTGATCAGCGTGCCGATGCCGCCCCAGTTGTAGACCTTCTCGGTCAGCACCGCGCCGGAGAGCAGCGCGCCGGTCTGCAGGCCGATGGTGGTGACCACCGGCAGCAGCGCGTTACGCAGGATGTGCCGGCCCCGGATGGTGCGGTTCCGCAGGCCCTTCGCCTCGGCGGTCCGCACGTAGTCCTCGTTGAGCACGTCGAGCACACTGGCCCGGGTGATCCGCACGATCACCGCCAGCGGGATCGTGGCCAGCGTGATCGCCGGCAGGATCAGGTGCCACAACGCGTCGGCGCTGGCGTCGAACTCTCGGGTGAGCAGGCCGTCGAGCACGAAGAACCCGGTGACGTCGGTGTTGTCCAGACCGGTGGTGAGCCGTCCCGACGGCGGGAACCAGTGGATGTTCTGGGTGAAGAAATCCTTGAGCAGGTAGCCCAGGAAGAAGATCGGGATCGAGATGCCAAGCAGGGTGCCGGCGATGGTGAGGTTGTCCAGGGATCGCCCACGCCAGCGGGCGGCGAGGTAGCCCAGCGGCACCCCGAGGCCGACCGCGATGATCATCGCGGCGACAGCCAGCTCGATGGTGGCCGGGAAGGCGCGGCTGAGGACCTCGGTGACCGGGTCACCGGACCGGATCGAGTTGCCGAAGTCTCCGGTCACCACCCGCTGCATGAACTTGCCGTACTGCACCAGGATTGGTTGGTCGTAGCCGAGCGCCTTGATCAGCAGAGCGCGGCGCTCGGGCGTGGCCCGCTCACCGAGCAGCGCCTCGACCGGGCCGCCGGGCAGGTTCCGCAGCCAGATGAAGATCAGCGCCGACAGCGCTATCAGGGTCACCACCAACTGCAGTAGGCGGCGGACTATGACTCGCAACATCTCTCACACACCAAACTCTCGATAATCGCGGAATCGGCCCGGGCCGGGAGGAGCCCCGGACCCGGACCGATTTCCGCCTACGGCATCAGCCGATTGACGTCACTTGGTGACGCTGACCGTGTTGAACCGCTCGTCGGTCAACGGGCTGGCCACCAGACCCTTGACATCCTTGGTGACGACGATGGCCGGCGGGGCGTGCCAGACCGGCACGGCCGGCAGCCACTTGGCGGCGATGTCCCGGTTGACCTGCTCCCAGGCCGCCTTCTTGCCGGCGTCGTCGACGGTGCCGTCGGCCTTCGCGATGGCGTCGAACATCTCCGTCATCGACTGGTCGCCGAACTCGACCTTGCCGCGACCGAAGAACGTGCCGACGAAGTTGCCCGGGTCGTTGTAGTCACCCGTCCAGCCGAGGATGTGCAGGTCGTGCTTGCCGAACTGCTGCACGTCGTCCTTGAAGCCACCGTTCCACGGGCGAGGCACACCGTTGACCTTGATGCCGACGGCCTGCAGGTCGTTGGCGAGGACGGTGAAGATCTCCTGCGGGTTCGGCATGTACGGCCGGGAGACGTCCGGCGGGTAGTAGAAGTTCAGCGTCAGACCCTCGGCGCCGGCGTCCTTCAGCAGCTGCTTGGCCTTCTCCGGGTTGTACTCGTACTTCTGCACGTCCGGGGCGTAGCCGAGCACGGTGTCCGGCATGAACTGGTCCGCGACCTTGGCGCCACCCGGGCCCTTGGTCTGCACCAGCTGCTGACGGTTGAGCGCGTAGGCGATCGCCTGCCGCACCCGCAGGTCCTTCAGCTTCGGGTTCTTCTGGTTGAGACCCAGGTAGAGGATGTTGAACGCCGGCCGGTTGATGACCTGGAAGCCCTCACCCTCGAGCGCCTTGCGGTCGGCCGGAGCCGGGAAGTCGATGCCCTGGACGGTGCCGGCCTTGAGCTCCTGCTTGCGGGTGCTCTCGTCCTTGATGATCTTGATGATCATCTTGTCCACCTTGGCCTTCTCGCCAAAGTAGTCCGCGTTCCGGTTCAGGGTGATCTCGTTCTTGGCCTTGTCCCAGCCACCGAAGGTGAACGGGCCGGTACCCACCGGGTTGGTGGTGGCGAAGGCGCTGTACTCGAACGAGTCGCCGTTCTGCTTCACCGTGTCGGCGTCGAACTTCTTCAGCGCCTCCGGGCTCGCGATCGAGAGCGAGGTCAGCGCGAAGGCACCCGGGAAGGCGCCCTTGTACTGGTTGAGCGTGACGATGGCGGTGCCGTCGTCCTTCGCCTCGCACTTGTTGTAGATCGGCTTGCCGGCGTCCGGGTTCTCGTTCTTGGCGAAGCCCCCGAAGACGTCCATGTAGTAGATCATCTGGGACTGGGCGGCAGCGCCCTTCATGTTGTACCAGCGGTCGAAGTTGAAGCAGACCGCAGCGGCGTTGAAGGGCGTACCGTCGTGGAACTTCACGCCCTGCCGGAGCTTGAAGGTCCAGACCTTGCCCTCGGGGTCGTGCTCCCAGGTTTCGGCCAGGCCGCCCTGCAACTCCGCGGTGCCTGGCTTGTGACTCACCAGGGTGTCGAACATCTGCCGGACCGGCCGGAACGACTCTCCGTCATCATTGAAGATCGGATCGAAGTTCTTCGGGTCACCGGCACCCGCGAAGATGAAGGTGCCGCCAGTCTTGGCCTCGCCACTGTCGCCGTCGCGCTCGCTCTCCGCGCAGCCGGCCGCGCCGACCGCCAGAGCGGCAACGGCCGCGAGGGCCACAGCCGTTTTGAGCCTTCTCACCTGCATCTCTCACCTCTGTCATGCGCATGACCACGCCGAGTTGTGGCTCGGTCCGTGTGCCGGAGGCTATGGCACGTCACACAGAAGCGGAACGGGCGTCAGCCAATCGCTATCAAGCCGACACCTAGCGCGGGGGTCTGACAGTCGACCGCACGCCGGATGCACGAGGCGACACATCGATCCAGTGGCCGCCGAGCCGCCCGCCGGGCTGCTGCGATGCTGCGGCACGTCGGCTCGGTAGGGCCCACGGCCCGCGCGAGGCCGGGCACCAAGCCGGGGGTGGCCCCGTCGTCGACGGCACCACCCCCGGAGGTACGACTCAGACGGCTCGACGCCCTTCGAAGGCTCGGCCGAGGGTGATCTCATCGGCGTACTCGAGGTCGCCGCCGACCGGCAGCCCACTGGCCAGTCGGGTGACCGCGATGCCCATCGGCTTCACCATCAGCGCCAGGTAGGTCGCCGTCGCCTCACCCTCGGTGTTCGGGTCGGTGGCCAGGATCAGCTCTCGCACCGCGCCGCTGCTCAGTCGGGTCATCAGCTCCCGAATGCGCAGATTGTCCGGACCGATCCCCTCCAGCGGATTGATCGCTCCGCCGAGCACGTGGTACCGGCCGCGGAACTCACCGGTCCGCTCGACGGCCACCACGTCCTTGGGTTCCTCCACCACACACAGCACCTCGTCGGTACGACGCGGATCGCGGCAGATCCGGCACTGCTCGGATTCGGCCACGTTGTAGCAGGTGGTGCAGAACCGGACCAGCTCCTTGACCTTGCGTAGCGCGCCGGCCAGCCGGTTGACGTCGGCCGGATCCGCCGACAGGACGTGGAAGGCGATCCGCTGGGCACTCTTCGGGCCCACGCCCGGCAGCCGACCCAGCTCGTCGATCAGATCCTGGATGGCACCTTCATACATCTGTCGCTCAGAAACCGGGCAGGCCGAGGCCGCCCATGCCGCCGGCGACCGGGCCCATCTTGCGCTCGGTCAACTCCCGCGCCGCCTCGGCGGCGTTGTGCACAGCCGCGACGACCAGGTCCTCCAGCGTCTCCACGTCCTCCGGGTCGACGGCCTTCGGGTCGATCTTGATCGCCTTGAGCTCACCCGAGCCGGAGACGGTCGCGGTGACCAGGCCACCACCGGCGGTGCCGGTCAGCTCGGCCTCGGCCAGCTCGGCCTGGGCGGCGGCGATCTGCTGCTGCATCTTCTGCGCCTGCTTCAGCATCTGCTGCATGTTCGGCTGTCCACCTGGGCGCACGGATGGCTCCTTCTCGCACTCTCGTCAGCTCGGCCGCCGACCAGCCTAACCGCTGGGACCGACCCTGCCCCGCCCGGTGCTGCGCCCACACCGGACCTTCCGTGCTCCTCGTGGGGAACCGGGGACGGAGCGGCTCACAGCCGGCCGTACTGCTCGCGTACCAGCGACTCGACGACGGGCACGGTGTTCGACGAGCCGCCGACCGCGCTGACGACCATGACGACCGCGTCCCGGCCCGCGAGAGCCCAGACGCCGGTCTGCTCGGCAGCGACGAAGATCGTCGCCCCCGGCACGTCGGCGAACTGAGTCGCCTCGCCCGGCGTTGCCCGCTCAAGATCGGCGTAGGTCCGCCGGAACTGGTCGGCCGACTCCACCGAGCTGAACCTGAGCAGGGTGATCGACACCGAGGCACCGTCCGGACGGGTCCAGGCCGATCCGGCAACGTGCAGCACGCCGCCGCTCGTCTGCTCGGCGAGCAGGAAGGTCCGCTCACGGGTGAGCGGCAGAATCCGGCCCAGGTCGACCTGATCGTCGACCGCGGCCGGCGCGACGGGCGTCGAGCCGGCCGGGGCCACCACCACCAGCGCGCCGAGGCCGGCGTGCTGGTCGACCGGGGCCGGGCGGGTCGCGTGCCAGATCACCGTGACGAGGACGGCTGCCGTGGCGAGACCCGCCACCAGGCCGACGATCGGCCCAGGCCGCCGCCACCAGGGGGCCGCCGGTCGGTCGTTCCGGCGCGAGCCCTGCCAGACGAACGGGGTCGAGTCCGCCGCGGCCGGCAGGTCCGTCGCGACGGGTTCATCGACGGGTACGACGGGTGTGGCCTCCGGCGCGGCGGGAGTCGACGGCTCCGGTAGGGCCGTGACGGCGCGCACGAGCAGCACCACACCGAAGAGGGCAGACCACACGCCGCCGAGGAGGTCCGTGCTGGGACCGTCCTTCAACGGGAAGCCGCTGACGTCGATGGCGGCCGTGGCCGGGAGGAGCGTGCCGACTCCCAGCACCACGCCGAGCAGCATCGCGGCCAGCCCCAGCCCGAACCGCCACGACGGGCGCACCCAGACCGCTACCACCAAACCCACCAGCAACGCCCACCCGACGTACAGCGGTTGCCAGTAACCCGCCAGGTCGGTGAGCACGTACGTCCGCACCTCGGTCGAGGGAGCCCGGCCGAACATCCGATCCACGGCAAACTCACCGCGCTGCACCGCCACCCACGGCATCGACCGCGCCGTGATCAGCAGGGACAGGCCGGCGATCGCCAGCACCGCCGCCTTAGCGTGGTCACGGCCGAACCGCTTGGCGTCGGCGGTTCCCTCCACAGTTGAGGTGATCTTCACGGCGCACATCCTGACAGCGCCGGAAAACACCGTCCACCCCGTTGGTACGGCTACCACCACCCCGAACAGGCCACCTGCGGGTAGTGCGCCGAGGGTCGCCGAATTGGTCTGCTCGTCGGTATGAACCTGAACCGCACCGGCCGGATCGGCGCGCTCTGCTGGGTCACGGCCGTACCGCTCTTTCTGGTCGCCAGCCTGGTCACCGGCCTCGGCTGGCGCCACCCGTCCTACAGCTGGGCCGCGCACAACATCAGCGACCTGGGCAACGTCCACTGCGGAATCTGGGACACCACCAGGCCCCGCTACGTCTGCTCGCCCTGGCACTCGCTGATGAACAGTGCGATGCTCGCCACCGCCGTGCTGCTCGCCGTGGGACTGCTGCTGACCTGGCGGCTCCTGGGTCGCGGCGGGGTGGTGCGGTCGGCCCAGACGTTACTGCTGCTGGCCACGTGCGGGTACGCCCTGGCAGCCGTCTACCCCGCCGACGTCGACGAGAACCTGCACGTCCTCGGGGCGTTCCTGATCATGGGGCTGGGCAACCTCGGCCTGCTCATCGCCGGCTTCGCGCCGGACGCCACCCTGCTCGGCCGGTGGCGACGACTCACCCTCGCCGCCGGCCTGACCGCGCTGGCCGGGACGGCGCTCTTCTTCGCGCAGCAGGGCATGGGGATCGGGGTGGGCGGGATGGAACGGGTCGCCATGCTGCCCTTCCCGATCTGGGCCTGCTGCCTCGGCGTCCTGCTCGCCGAGACCCGCCATCGCCGCGCCCCGGCCGAAACCTCGGCAGGCTGACCCCGCAGCCCTCGTCGATCATGGAGTTGTGGTGCCCGCCTGGGCGGTGAGCGGGCGCTTTGTCACCCACCACTAGTCCATGATCGACAGGACCGAGCTAGCGGGCGTCGACCTCGTTGATCTTCTCGGCTCCGAACGTCTCACGGAGCAGCCGTACCGCCTGCTCCTCGCTCGACTCCCGCGCGGTCTTCTCGTCGATGACCTCGTCCAGCGGCTCGTCACCAGGATCGAACCCCTCGAAGTTCGGCGCGGCCGCCGGCGCCGCCGCACCACCCGGCCGGCCGCCGCGCAGCGGTCCGTCGAAGTCCGGGTCGTAGGGCGGCTCGCCGGCCCATTCGGCGTCCGCGGTGGGCCGGGCCGCCGATCCGGTACGCGCACCGCGCCCCGCCGCCGCCGCTCGGGCTGCGGCGATGGCGCTGCTCACCGGTGCGCCACCGGCCGAGGCCGGCTGCCGGGCCGCAGGTGCCGGGTTGGCCGCCCGCGCATTCGGCTTGCCGCCGCCGGCTGAAGCACCCGAGCCGCCGCCGTTCGCGCCGGTGCTGCTCGTGCCGGAGCCGTTCGCGCCGGTGCTGCTCGCGCCGGAGCCGTGTGTGCCGGAGCCGTTCGCGCCGGTGCTGCTCGCGCTGGAGCCGTTCGCGCCGGAGCCGTTCGTGCCGCTCGGGGCGGGTCCGGGGCCGCCCGGCGTGCTGTCGAGGGCCCGATCGTCGTGTGCGGCCGAGGCGCCACCCGGGCGGGCGGCCACCGGCCAGTCCTCGTCATCGGTCGCCTCGGTGGCCGGGGCGCTGCCGCCGGGGCGGGCCGCCTCCGGCCAGTCGTCCTCGTCGTCGGCCGCTGCCGACCTGGCCGGCTGCCCGCCGCCGGGTTGACGGGCACCCCGACCGCCGGACCCGTCCCCGCCGACCTGCGCGTCAGCGGCAGCACCGGAACCGCCATGCGCACCGGACGGCCCGCCGGCCAAGCCCTCGCGAGCACCCGGACCGCCCGCCGCGCCCTCGCGGGCACCCGGCCCGCCGCCGGACAGACCCTCGCGGCCGCCCGGCCCGCCGTGCGAGTCCTCGAAGGCACCCGACCCACCGGACAGACCCTCGCGGGCACCTGGCCCGCCGCTTGGGGCGGTGGTGTTCGGCGGGGTGGGCGGGGCGTCCGTCGGCGTGGCCGATCGGGCTGGCGCGGGAAGCTGCGAACGCGGCGGGCCGGACAGCGCTGCGCCGCCCCGCTCGCCGGCCACCTCGCAGCGGATCTGCCAACGCCCGCCCAACTCCTCGTAGAGCGCGTCGGTGAGTACCGCAGCGTGGTCGGACATCATCTTGGCCAGCACGGTGGACTTCACCGTCAGCACCAGCATGTCGCCGTCCAGTTCGCGCACGACCGCGTCGCGCATGAGGGCGGCGATCCGCTTGTTGGTCCGGTTGACCTTGCCGACCACGTCGGGCCAGACCCGACGGACCGCGACCGCGTCCAGCGCGGCCGGCGCGGCACCGGGACGGGGCGGCTCCGGGGTCGCCGGGTCGGGGAGTACCGCCGATGGCGGCACCACACGGCGCGGTGCCGGTGACCCCGCGGCCGCATCGGTGCCGGCCGGCGAGGCTACGGCCCGATCGGTGGACGTTGTCCCAGCGGCCGTCGACGCACCGGGTGACGCCGGGATCGGCGTGTCGGCGGCCGAGGCGGAGCCGTTCGAGGCGGCAGCATTCGAGGCGTTCGGCGCTGCGGCGACCTGGGCCGGTGCGCTCGGGGTAGCCGTCGAGGCGTCCGTCCACGGAGGCGCGGAAGTCGGGGCACCGGCGGGGGTCGGGTTTGTGCCGGCAGCCGGACCCGGAGTGCCGGGCTGTGGGCGTACCCCTGGGTGGTTGGCGGGCGCGGAGCCGGCGGCGGCCGGCGGCGCGTCGGTGCCGGCCAGGGTGAGCCGACGTTCCATCCGCTCCAGGCGCTGGAGGAGGCCGCCGGTGGAGTCGTCCGCGCCGGGCAGCAGCATGCGGGCGCAGATCAGCTCCAGCAGCAGGCGGGGCGCGGTGGTGCCGCGCATCTCGACAAGCCCGTTGTGCACGATGTCGGCGCAGCGGGACAGCGTGGCCGAGCCGAGCTGCGAAGCCTGGGCTTCCATCCGCTCGATCTGGTCGGCCGGGGCGTCGATGAGGCCCTTCGTGGCGGCGTCCGGCACCTGCTGCATGACGATCAGGTCGCGGAGCCGCTCCAGCAGGTCGGAGGCGAACCGGCGCATGTCGTGCCCGGCCTCGGCGACCCGGTCGACGGTGGCGTACGCGGCCGCGCCGTCACCGGCGGCCAGCGCGTCGCACATCTCGTCGATCAGCGCGGAGTCGGTGACCCCGAGCAGCGCGACGGCCCGGGCGTAGCTGACCCCCTCCGCGCCGGCGCCGGCGATGAGCTGGTCGAGCACGGAGAGGCTGTCCCGCATGCTGCCGCCGCCGGCGCGGACCACCAGCGGAAAGACCGCCGGCTCGACGACGACGCCCTCGGCCTGGGTGAGCTGCTCCAGGTACGGGCGGACGACCTTCGGCGGAAACAGCCGGAACGGGTAGTGGTGGGTCCGCGACCGGATCGTGCCGAGGACCTTCTCCGGTTCGGTGGTGGCGAAGATGAACTTGACGTACTCCGGGGGCTCCTCGACCAGCTTGAGCAGGGCGTTGAAGCCCTGGGTCGAGACCATGTGCGCCTCGTCGATGATGTAGATCTTGAAGCGGCTGCTCGCCGGCGCGAAGAAGGCACGCTCGCGCAGCTCGCGGGCGTCGTCGACACCGCCGTGGCTGGCCGCGTCGATCTCGATCACGTCGATCGAGCCAGCACCGTCGGTGGCCAGCGAGCGGCAGGAGTCACACTTGCCGCACGGCTCGGGGGTGGGGCCCTGCTCACAGTTGAGCGAGCGGGCCATGATCCGGGCGCTGGTGGTCTTGCCGCAGCCGCGAGGGCCGGAGAAGAGGTACGCGTGGTTGAGCCGCCCGCTGCGCAGCGCCTGCGACAGCGGTTCGGTGACGTGCTCCTGCCCGATGACCTCGGCGAAGGTACGCGGCCGGTACTTGCGGTAGAGCGCCAGCGTCACTCGTCCCGCCTCCTCTCGACCGAGCCATTCTGCGCCGGTCCGCCTCGGGTGACCACCCACCCCGCCGGCCGGACCGGCATGCCCTGCTTGATCGACTCGATTTCCCGGAAGTCGCGGTGCCCCTGTGCCCGGGATGCCCCGACATCACCGATGCCGAGTGGATCAACCGGCCTGGCCGCGCCCACAGACGAAAAGGCCTCCCGTGCACCCGGCAGAGCTCGCTTATCCTTGCTGCCTTCCGGCCCTGGGGAGGTTCACGAGATACCGCCGCACGGGAGGTGCCGCCCAGCCTACCCGACCGCCCGTCGATCTTCAGGGGGTGGTGGGGTAGCCCGGCCGACGGGGGCCTGTATCCTGGCTCGCGGAGGATTCGCCTAGAGGCCTAGGGCGCACGCTTGGAAAGCGTGTTGGGTTTACACCCTCACGAGTTCGAATCTCGTATCCTCCGCTCTCCTGAGCAGCACAAACGACAGGGCCGGCCCCACTGGGGACCGGCCCTGATTCGTATTCGGTGCGCCGTCAGGAGCCGTCACGAAGATCTGCGAGGCGGTCGGGCCGGAAGCTGAACTCGTCGAAGGTCGCGCTGCACCCGTCGCCCGTCGGAGACTGCCCCGAGAAGCCGATCCGGTCGCGCGACGTGTCGGCGTCGAGGTTGAACACGCGGATCAACTGCCAGGTCGTGCCGTCGAGCGAGGCGTGGTACGCGTAGGCCCGGTCGATCCGCGAGACTCGCAGCCACACCGTCCGGGCGGCGACGACGAAGGCGTTCGCGTCGTCGGCGACACCCCGGCAGACGACGGACACGATCATGGGCTCGCCCTCGGGCGAGAACTCGAAGCACAGCTTCGCCCAGCGCCGCTCGTCGAGCCAGACCAGGAGCACCCCGGCGTCGAAGGTCGCGGCGAAGTCCACCGATACCCGGGCGCTGAACTGGAAGTCGCCCTCCGGCAGATCGCCGAGCAGCGTCGGGGCGTCGAGGGTTGCCTTCGTCTCGTCCACCTCGGCTGGGCCGTTGGCCGGGTCGATGAAGATGTCAGTGCGCGGCCCCGCCGACACCGTCACTGACGCCTCGTCGACCCGCCAGAGCGCTGCGGTCGAGGGCACGAGCGGAAACGGCACACCGGGAACGCGCAGTTGATCGGCCATGGCTCAGGACCGTACAACGGGCGGGAACACTGCTGGTAGGCGTCGGTCAACCGCGCGGACGGCAACGGCGGCGCCTGTGTCGAGGTGGCCGACAACCCGCCCGGCGTGGTCGGCGTACGGGACTCCAAGGACCCGACCGGGCCGGCCCTCATCTTCGCGCCGGAAGCCTGGCAGGCCGTCCGTCACCAAAATCCCCGCACGCCGCTGACCCGGCAGGCCACCACAGCCCCTGATCTCCCGCGATCTTGCATTTCCTGCCCCGACAAGTCGGGCATATCACCTGAATCAGCGACCGCAAGTGCAAGATCGCGGGAGCGGCGATCTCGTGTCGATCATCCTCGGACTGGCCGATCTGAGGCGAAGTGGGCGCGGCGGGTACGGTCCGGGGATCGACGGCCGGACCTGCCCGGACCCCCGTCGTACACATGTTCTATCCACAGGCTGTGGACGGCGGAGGGGTTGATGGGTTACCAGCTCAGTGCGGTGGTCGCGGACGCGGAGTTGCTCCGCGAGCAGACCGCGGAGCTGGATCACGCGGTCCTGGGCGAGCTGCGCCAGGACTTCGCGCTGCTGCCGCTGACCCCGCAGTTGGTGGTGGAGCTGACCGGGTCGCTGCCGGATTTCGCGGTCGACGACCGGAGTCCCGAGCACCCGTTCGCCCTGGTGTTGTCGCCGGCACTGGTCGAGGTGCTCGCCCGCTGGTCGCAGTCGGGGCCGGTGGCGTACCTGGAGGCCGAGTTCCTCGGCGGCGCCGGCTGCCAGTCGGCGGCGGTGTGGCTGGGTGGCGCGCTGTCCTGGGGTCCCCGGTTCGACGACGTTTTGGACCCGCCGCGCGAGCAGTGGCCGATCAACACGGCGCTGGTCCGGCTCGGCGTGGAGCCGGGGACGTGGATCGACCCGTTCGCCGAGTTGGGGTTGCACCTGGAGCGGAACACCGACGGCTGGCTGGCACACGGGCGGCGGCGACTCAGCGCGGACTACTGGGACGAGCTCGTCGAGGAATGGGAGAACAGATAGTTCGCCGGATGGCAGCAACCTGATTGCCCTGGTCGCGTTGGGGACTGGGGGATTCCATGAAATTGCGACAATTCGCGTTTATTGCCACGCTGCTGACGGCTGCCTCGATTGCCGGCAGCGGTGCGCCGCCAACCGGGCCACTCCCGGGCAGTCGGCCCGCCGGCAGCGTGGAGATCATTGACCTGAACGGCCTGCGCAACATCGAGTTCGGCGACACCGAGGACGAGCTGACCCGCCGGGGCATCCTGCGGACCGACCTGGATGCCTGCGGGCCGGTGCTCGCCGGCCTGGACACGGTCAGCCCGGTCTTCGTCGAGGACAAGTTGGTGCTGCTCTGGGTCGCCGACCCGATGCGGACACCGGAGGGCATCACGGCGGGCTCACCCGTCGACGAGGTCTGGTCGCACTACTCGTCGGTGACCCGATTACGGGCTCCGCAGGGGACCTATCGGCTGGACGGGTTACTTGCCCGCAACGGCGACCGCGGATATCTCTTCCTGCACGACGGGCACACCGTCCGAAAGACCATCGCGGGGTACGCCGACTGGGCCCGCCGCCTCTTCGACGAGGGCGCCGGCCCCTGCTGAACGGGTACGCGGGCCGTACGCCTGCTTGTGTGTGTCCCGTTCGGACGGTAGAGACGACGCATGCATCGGGTGAGCACCGTCGTCCTGTCGGTGATCTGTGTGGCGCTGCTCGGCGTCGCCACGAACGTCGCCACCGGGGCGCTGCCCGAGCGCTGGTCACCGTACCTCTGGCTGGCCTGGCCCTTGCTCGTCCTGCTCATCCTGGCGCTGGTCGCGGTGGAGGTCACCCGGACCCGCGAGCGACCGCAGATCGGCGCCGCCGCTGCGGCGCGGGCCCGGCGGGTGCTGCTGGAACGGGTCCGCCGCTACTGGGTCACCAGCGTGCTGGACCGGTCCCTGCACGAGGAGGCACGGATCGAGCTGGGCATCGCGGCCACCGCCGACGACCGTCGCCACCCGTGGGCGTTGCAGGCCACCCACCGGGACGGGTTCGCCGCCACCCTCGACGAGCGGACGACGATGAGCGCGCTCTTCGACCGCCTCGACCGGGCGGTGGTGATCCTCGGCGCACCCGGTGCCGGCAAGACCACCACCCTGCTGGAACTCGCTCGCGACCTGATCGACCGGGCCGAATCCGACCCGGACGCCCCGATCCCGGTGGTGCTGAACCTGTCCTCGTGGCCGACCCGCCGGCTGCCGCTGGCCCGCTGGCTGGCCGAACAGCTCGGCGAGCGGTACGGCATCCCGCCCGAGCAGGGCGCGGCGTGGGTGGCCGCCGGCGATCTCCTCCCGCTGCTCGACGGTCTGGACGAGGTCGCCGAGGAGACCCGGGACGCCTGCGTCCAGGCGATCGCCGACTTCCACGCCAGCCAGCCCCTCACCCCGCTGGCCGTCTGCTGCCGCCTCGCCGAGTATGAGCAACTCGGCACCGAACTGCCCGTCTACGGCACGGTGACCATCCAGCCGCTGGACCGGGCCCGGATCGAGCGGTACGTCGAGCGGACCGAGCTGGCCGGGCTGCGCGCCGCGCTCGCCGCCGATCCGGGCCTGTGGGAGCTGGCGGACTCGCCGCTGCTGCTCAGCATCATGGCCCTCGCGTACGCGGACGGCTCCGATGCACCACCGGACGCGGCCGATACGGGTTCGGGCCGCACCCGGCTTTTCGCCCGGTACGTCGATGTGATGCTGCGGCGACGGCCACACCCGCGCTACTCACCTGCGCAGACCTCCGCGTGGCTGCGGACCCTCGCCAGTCAGCTGCGCGGGCGGCAGCAGTCGGTGTTCGTGCTCGACCTGATAACCGAGGGCTGGTCGCCCCGGAACGCCGTGCGCCCCACGGCGGCACGAGTCGCTCAGTTGACCGTACTGCTCGGCCTGGGCCTGGGCCTGGTCCTCGGCGTGGCCGGCTGGTGGCTCGCTGGCCCGGCGGGCCTGGTCACCGCCGGCGGTCTGGTGGTAGTGACCCAACTCCTCTATGCCGGCCAGGACAGCCGCCTCTGGTTTCTCGCCGCCGCCGCGGAGAGTCAGCAGCGGCAGAGTCGCTACGGCTGGGCGGGAGGTTGGGTCCTGAATCTGGTGGCCGTTCTCGCCGATGAACCTCGCGTCGTGTTCGGCATCGGGGCGATCTCCACGGTCGTCGGCACCGCCGTCGGTCTGGCCGTTCCGGGCATGGCCTGGGGCGACGGTGTCGGCTATGGAGCCGGCTTCTTCCTGGCCTCCCTCGTGGCGTTCGCGTTCGTGGACAACGCCCATCTGCACCCGTACCTGCGGCCACGCGCACTCGGTGCCGGCCGGCGCGAGCTGCCCAGCCCGATGCTGCGCCAACAACTGACCCACGCCCTGCGCTGGGCGGTGCCGCTCGGCGCGGTCACCGCCATTTTCGGCGGGCCAGCCGTCGTGTGGCGGACAGGCGAGGCCGAGGGCATCCGCTTCGGGGCACTGGTCGGTCTCGGCTCGGCGCTGCTGATGCTGACCCTGACGGCACTCGCGCCGATGCTCGACCAATGGCTGGTCCGCCGCCGACTGGCCCGGCAGCAGGTGCTCCCCTACCCGCTGCTGCCGTTCCTCGCGTACGCCGTGCAGTGCCTGCTCCTGCGCCAGGTCGGCGACGGCTACATCTTCGTGCACCGGGAACTGCTCGACCACTTCGCCGACCGGGCGCAGCTCCCCGGGCCACGAGCGACCACCGAGCGCGACCCGGGCACGCGGACGCCCGGCTGAGCGGACCGGTCCGGGTGGACCGGTCCGCTCGACCGCCAAGCCAGCGACCGCGTCAGCCGCGCGACGAGCGCCAGAAGTCGTACGAGTGCGCCGCCGCGAAATTCGTCGTGCCGGACGCACCGCCACCCGCCAGCACCCGCACGTACGGGTTGCCGCCGCGCAGCCGCGGCCAGTCCACCCGGCCCGCCCGGGCGAAATCGCTCCAGATCCGGACCATCTCGTCGGAGAGCCGCCGCTGGGTCGGCGTGAGCGCCTCGGCATAGTCGACGGTGAACAGGTAGGGCAGTTCCGCGCAGTGGTACGCGCCGGTCGGGAAGCTCGCCTCGGGCCCCTCGGTGAAGAACGGCGCGTCCTCGTCGGCGAACTCGTAGGCGTAGGTCGGCACGCGACGGGCGAGTTGCAGCGCGGCGGAGTAGAACGGTTCGGCGTAGTCGTGGTCGGTCAGCACGGCGGCCAACGTCTCGCTGGCGACGTGCGCGTCGTCGCGCGGGTAGCGGGCCAGCACCTCCTCCGACCGGTCGCCGAAGATCGCCCGGACCTGGTCGCGGTACTGCTCGTCGGTGAGCGGGCACGACTCGGGCCGCTGCTCCGGCTCCGGTGGCTTCGGGCAGTTCAATCCGCTGCGTTCGATGCCCCACACCAGGGCCGCGGACTCGTTGCGGTTCATCCCGGTCAACACCGGCACCGGGTGCAGCCGCCCGGTGGCCAGCGCGGCGGCCGGGTCCACCGGCAGCGTGCGCCCGTCGACGACCGGGCCGAGGTCGACACCCGCCCCTGGATAACCGGCCGTCGTGACGAGCCGGACGGGGTCACGCCCCCGCAGGCAGGCGGCCACCGTGTCCGGATCGGTGCAGCCGACCCGTCGCGCGAACTCCTCGGCCGCCTCGGTCGCGCCGTCCCGCGTCTGGACGGGGTTGGCACAGGAGTTGCTCTGCATGATCGCCCGGTGGAACAGGCCGGCAGAGGCCGGCGCCGCCAGGTGCGCACAGACGCTGGTGGCCCCGGCCGACTGACCGAACAGGGTGACGTTGCCCGGGTCCCCGCCGAAGGCCGTCGCGTTGCGCCGTACCCAGCGCAGCGCCGCCTGCTGGTCCTGGAGACCATAGTTGCCGACGGTCCGACCCTCGCTGGCCAACGCCGGATGCGCCAGGAAGCCGAGCGCCCCGAGCCGGTAGTTCACCGTGACGACGATGACGTCACCGCCGGCCGCCAGCCGCTGCCCGCCGTAGGTGTCCCCACTGCCGAACCGGAAGTCGCCGCCGTGCAGCCACACCAGCACCGGGCGAGGGGTCCGCGCCGAGGTACGTGGCGTGGTGACGTTGAGGTAGAGGCAGTCCTCGGAGGCCGAGGGCTCGTCCATCGGTAGCCCTTTGAGCTGGGCACAGGCATCGCCCGGGCGGGTCGCACCTCGTACGCCGCTCCAGAGCGGGCCCGGCTGCGGGGGCGCCCAGCGCAGCGCGCCCAGCGGCGGACGCGCGTACGGGATGCCCTGGAACGACCGGTGATCCGCCGCGACGGTGCCGCGCACCGCGCCCTGATCGGTCCGGACCACGGCCACGCTCCGCCCTCCGGCCGTCGCGACCGCCGGGCCACTCGCCACCGTCGGCGCGAGCAACGCGACAACACCCACCACGGCCAACCACCGGATGCCAGGCATGATCTCCCCCTTTGTCGAAGTCGGTACGGCGTACGCACCGCACTGTGGTGAGCATGTCGACACGGCAACCAACCGGCCAGGGTGCTCTAGTGCGCTACGGTCGGCGGGTGGAATCAACGCCGCCGTACCTGCGCATCGTCGAGGAGCTGCGGCGGCGCATCGCGACCGGCGAGTTGGGCCCCGGCGACCGGGTGCCGTCGACCCGGCAGATCGTCCGGGAGTGGGGGGTCGCCATGGCCACCGCGAGCCGGGCCCTCACCGCGCTCCGGCAGGAGAACGTGGTGCGGGCGGTGCCCGGCGTCGGCATGGTGGTCAGCGGCCCCGAGCCGACGCCGGCCGACCGGGGCGCGCGGGTCGCGGCGAGGCGGGGCTCCGGTCGGGGAGTCACCCGCGACCAGGTGGTGCGCACCGCCACCGAGATCGCCGACACCGAGGGGCTGGCGGCGTTGAGCATGCGGCGCATCGCGACCGAGCTGGACGTGCCGACCATGTCGCTCTACCGGCAGGTTCGCGGCAAGGAGCAGGTCCTGCTGCTGATGGCGGACGCTGCCTTCGCCGCCCATCGGCTGCCGCACGCGTTCCCGCCCGGATGGCGGGCCCAGCTTGAGCTGCTCTGCCGGATCCAGTGGTCGATCTACCGCCGACATCCCTGGCTGGCCCAGGTGATCTCGCTGACCCGCCCACTGATGGCACCGCATGCGGTCGCGCACACCGAATGGGCCCTGCGCGCGCTCGCCGGGCACGGCCTCGACCAACACGCCCAGCTCCACCTGGTGGCGACCCTGGCGAACCATGTCCGGGGCACCGCGATCAGCCTGGAGCGGGAGGCCGAAGCGGAACAGGACACCGGCCTCACCGACGACGAGTGGATGCAGGCCCAGGCCGACGTGCTGGCCGCGCTGCTCACGGCCGGTGAGTTCCCCCACCTGGCCCGGCTCACCCGGTCACCGGTCGACCTCAACGTCGAGAGTCTGTTCGAGTTCGGCCTGCAACGGCTCCTCGATGGCATCGCCGACCTGCTCGAACAATGAACGCTCAGCGCTGTCCGGAGGGCGGATGGCCTGCGGGCCCAAGCGCCCGGGGCTTCGGACGGATACCGGACAAGTGGGAGATCGTGATATTCCGTTAAGCTCTTCCCCTGCTCCAGGCGCCGGGCAGGCGGATTAGACAGTTCACGCCCGACTTGAGGGGGAGAGGATTGACCAGGTTCGAGCGGTGGACGCTCTATTCGAGCGCTATTGCCGCCATTCTCAGCATTATCGGCCTTGTCACAACCTCCCTGATCGGCTGGAGCAGCCTGCAGACACAGAAGACAGAGATCACAACCCAGCGCGAACAGTTAGACGAAAGCCGTAAGCAGTTCGAGAAGAGCGGCAACGTCATCGAAATCAAGAAGACGCAGGTATTCCTCCGTGCGAACGACAGCGGCAGGTCAAGCCTGGTTGACAGCAACACGCGGATCTCAGTGGACTCACTATCCTCATCGAGCGTCTTCGTCCGGGTTGATGTCGTAAACACGGGCAGGGCGCCAGGGCAGGTCGAGATGGTCGGAGTTTCGACAGGCACCACCTTGGAGGATTTTCAATCCAGCCCCAACCCAAGGTGCCCCGAAGCGGAATGCCTGAGACCTCAGCCGATGCAACCCGGCGACAAGATCCAGATGGAATTCCAGTTGACCGACGAAATGAAGCGTCGACTGACCTGCAACGGTTACGCCGAGCGAGCAGTACGGCCTCGTTGTGGAACTTCGAACCACCGTACAGGGCAATTCATTGGGATCCAGCGGAGTTTGGGCTCCGTTCTTCAACGACTGCCCGCCAGGTGAGTCATTGAAGCCGAATCCGGCTTCTTCGTGATTCCGCGGCAGGGGCACACAAGGCACTGCTCGGGCGGCGGCAGCACTTGAAACCCCGGGCACCATGCTCAACTTTGGGCGCCAACGCGAGCACGGTGCACACGGTCGGTACGACGGACACCGATCTCACCGCCACGCCGTAGACGCCGTCAAGTGCTCGACGCCTCTCGCCTAGCAGCGGACTACGGAAGTAAAGGGCTGTGGCCGCGACCACCGCCACGCGTACCTGTGACTGAGCGCGTCGGCCGAGACCACAAGACGGAACGCCCGGCCGATCCTCGCGGATCGACCGGGCGTTCTCGCATCGCACTGGCGGTGGCGGCGGGATTTGAACCCGCGGAGGGCGTAAACCCTCACACGCTTTCGAGGCGTGCTCCTTAGGCCACTCGGACACGCCACCGCCGAAGAGGCTACAGGACCCCGGGTTCCGACGCCGAACCGGTATCGCCGGGAGCGGCCTGGCAGGATCTTTGCCATGAGTACGCACATCGGCGCGAAGCCGGGCGAGATCGCCGAGCGGGTCCTGATGCCGGGCGACCCGCTGCGGGCCAAGTGGATCGCGGAGACCTACCTCGAGGGCGCCACCTGCTACTCGACGGTCCGGGGCATGCTGGGCTTCACCGGCCGCTGGAACGGGGTCGACGTCTCTGTCCAGGGCTCCGGCATGGGCATGCCGTCGGCCTCCATCTACGCCCACGAGCTGATCAACGAGTACGGCGTGAAGACGCTGATTCGGGTCGGATCGTGTGGTGCCCTGAGCACGGACCTCCAACTGCGCGACGTGGTGGCCGCGATCGGGTCGTCCACCGACTCGAACATGAACCGGATGCGCTTCGACGGCTTGATCGACTACGCGCCGGTGGCCGATTTCGGGCTGCTGCGTACCTCGGTCGAGGTGGCCGAGCGGCGCGGCATCGCGATGCACGTCGGGCCGATCCTGGCGGCGGACGCCTTCTACACCGACCGTCCGGACCTCTACGACACCCTGGCCGACTACGGCGTGCTCGCGGTGGAGATGGAGTCGGCGGCGCTCTACACGATCGCCGCCCGGTTCAAGGCTCGGGCGCTGACCGTGCTGACCGTCAGCGACCACATCAAGACCGGCGAGAAGACCACGTCGGAGGAGCGTGAGCAGACCTTCAGCCAGATGGTCGAGATCGCCCTCGACACCATCATCGCCTAACCCCACCCCCCTCCCTCCCCTCCCCTCCCCGCTACCGCCCCGCCCCGCCCCGCACGCCGCTCCCGCCCGCCCGCGCGCCGCTCCCGCCCGCCCGCCCCGTTGATCTAGGGGATATCGCGACTAGTGGATCTCGATCCGCGACGATATTCCCTAGATCGGCGAGGGCGAGGGCGAGGGCGGAAGCGAGGGCGAGGGCGGGGGCGCGGGCGAGGGCGAGGGCGCGGGCGCGGGCGCGGGCGAGGGCGCGGGCGCGGGCGCGGGCGCGGGCGAGGG